>JAGRFY010000174.1 GCA_020445765.1 Rhodocyclaceae bacterium
GGCCGCTATTCCGACGCGCAGCTCGAGTCCGCCCTGGCGAGCCTCGCCGACTTTTCCGAACCCTACCAGGGCGCGGTCGACCGGCCCGAGCCGGTCTGGCGGCGCCATGCGCGCGGAGGGCTCGCGGCATGAACGATAACGTCTCGATGCTGCGCCCGAGGGCAGGCAATCCGGCGACCCGTCCCGAACTGACCGACGAGCTGCGCCGGGCGGTCGAAACGCGAGCGGCCGAAGCCCGCGAGCAGCTGGCGGCGGCGGTCGCCGAATTCGGCGGCGAGGGCGAAGTCACCTTCGCCAACAGTTTCGGCGCCGAAGACATGGTACTGACCGAACTGATCCTGCGGCTCGGCCTGCCGATCGAGATCTTCACCCTCGATACCGGGCGTCTCCCCGCCGAGACCTACGATTTGATGGCGACCGTCGAAAAGCACTACGAAGCCCGCCTCAAGGTCTTTTTCCCCGACACCGCCGCGGTCGAGGACTACGTGCGCAGCGAGGGCATCAACGCATTCTACGAGTCGATCGACTTGCGCAAGCGCTGCTGCCAGATCCGCAAGGTCGAGCCGCTCGGACGTGCGCTGGCCGGCAAGAAGGCATGGATCACCGGCCTGCGCGCGGCCCAGTCGACCACCCGCGTCGGATTGCCGCTGCGCGAAGCCGACGAGAGCCATGGGCTGATCAAGCTCAATCCGCTGTCGGCCTGGAGCGAACAGGAAGTCTGGGGCTTCGTCCGTATCCACGACGTGCCCTACAACGCGTTGCACGACCAGTTCTATCCGAGCATCGGCTGCGCGCCGTGCACGCGAGCGATCGCCGTCGGCGAAGACGTCCGCGCCGGCCGCTGGTGGTGGGAGGATCCTACGCTCAAGGAATGCGGCCTCCACGTCAAGGGCTGACCGCGGGCGACGCCTGCGACGCACGATGGGCTGCGGCGACGCAGCCTTTTTTCTTGCCGTTCGCCCGGTCGCGATACCATCGCCGTACTTCGATCCCGGTAACGACGATGACAGCCGACCACCCGAAGGCGATGCTGGCGCGCGCCCATGACGCCCGCGCAGAATTGCTCGAGCGCCTTCGCCACGAAGACACCGACTGCTACCGCCTGTTCCACGGTACTGTCGAGGGCTGGCCCGGCGTGACCCTCGACCGCTACGGCGAGGTGGCCCTGCTGCAGAGCTTTCACGCCCCGCTCGACGACGCTGCGGTGGCTGCGGTGGCCGCCTTCGTCGCCGACCTCCACCCCGCCATGCCGACGATCTACAACGATCGCAGCGGGCGCGCGTCGCGCATCGCCAATTCACTGCCCGACGCCCTGCGCACGGTGGCGCACCAGCCCGGATCGATCCGCGAGCATGGCGTGCACTATCGTTTCCAGGCGCGCCACGCCGGCCAGGACCCGTGGCTGTTCCTCGACCTGCGCGCCGCACGGCGCTGGCTCATGGCCGAGGCGGCGGGGCGTTCGGTGCTGAACCTGTTCGCCTACACCTGCGGCGTCGGCACCGCAGCGGGCTGCGCCGGTGCCCGCTTCGTCATGAACGTTGATTTCGCCGAATCGGCACTGCGGGTCGGCAAGGACAACGCCCGCCTCAACGCCTTGCCGCACCGGCCGCGCTTCGTCCAAAGCGACGTCTTTCCGGCGGTTCGCCAACTGGCCGGGATCGGCCAGCCCAAGGTCGTGCGAGGCAAGCGCATGCCGCCCTTTCCGGAGCTGGCCGCACGGCGCTTCGACCTGGTGTTCCTCGACCCACCCCGCTACGCCAGGAGCCCGTTCGGCGTGGTCGACCTGGTGCGCGACTATCCGGCGCTGTTCAAGCCGGCCCTGCTCGCCACCGCCGACGGCGGTACGCTGGTGTGTAGCAACAACGCTGCCGAGGTGGATGCAGACGCCTGGCTCGACCAGCTTCGGCGATCGGCAGCCAAGACGGGACGGACCATCCGTGAGGTCGAATGGATCGCACCGGACCCGGATTTCCCGAGTTTCGATGCGCGCCCGCCGCTGAAGACCGTCGCACTTCGCGTCTGACCGACGACTTGCCTCGCGGCGGCCCGGGTGACCACAATGGACCGCAGCGCGCCCGGACGGGCCTGCGACAACCAAGACCGGGAGGAGAGATCATGTCGTGCTGCCACCACTACGCCCTCGCCGAGGGCGGCGACGCCGCGTTCGCGGTCGATGTATCCGCCATCACCTTCGGTGCCGGCTGCCTGCGCGAAGCGGGCGACCATGCCGCCAGTCTCGGCATGCGTCGGGTCGCACTGTTCACCGACCCGCGCCTGGCGGCACTCGAACATCTGGCCGTCGTGCGCGCGTCGCTCCTCTCCGCCGGGCTCGACGTCGTGGTCTACGACCAGGTCAAGGTCGAACCGACCGATGCCTCCTACCTCGATGCCGCCCGCTTTGCCAGCGAAGGGCGCTTCGACGGCTTCGTCTCGCTGGGCGGCGGTTCGGTCATCGACACCGCCAAGGCCGCCAACCTGTATGCCACCCATCCGGCGGACTTCGCCGCCTACGTCAACGCACCGATCGGCGAGGCGCGGGCGGTTCCGGGGCCGCTCAAGCCGCACATCGCCTGCCCCACCACCGCAGGCACCGGTGCCGAATGCACCGGCATCGCGATCTTCGACTACGTCGAGCGCCACGTGAAGACCGGCATCGTGTCGAAACGTCTGCGCCCGACCCTGGCGCTGATCGACCCGGTCACCACGTACACCCTGCCGGCCTCGGTGGTGGCGGCCTCCGGCTTCGACGTGTTGTCGCATGCGCTCGAGTCCTACACCGCGCTACCCCACTCGCAGCGGGCCGCGCCCGAGCGCCCGTCGTTGAGACCGATGAGCCAGGGGGCCAATCCATGGAGCGACGTCGGCTGCAAGGAGGCGCTGAAGCTCACCGGCCGCTACCTGCAGCGGGCGGTCGCCAGCGCCGACGACCGCGAGGCGCGCGAGCAGATGATGTTCGCAGCGACGCTGGCCGGCATCGCCTTCGGCAACGCCGGCGTGCATCTGCCCCACGGCATGTCCTACGCCGTGGCCGGCGGCGTGCGCGACTTTCACGCCCCGGACTATCCCGACGACCACCCGATGGTGCCCCACGGCATGTCGGTGATCGTCAATGCACCCGCGGTGTTCCGCTTCACCGCCGACGCCTGCCCCGAGCGACACCTCGATGCCGCGCGCTGGCTCGGCGCCGACCTGGCCGGGGCCATCGACGACGACGCCGGCGAGCGACTGGCCAGCCGCCTGATCGAATTGATGCGCATCACCGGCATTCCGAACGGCGTCGGCGGCGTCGGCTACGGCAGCACCGATCTGCCGACCCTGGCCGCCGGCGCCTGGGCCCAGCAGCGTCTGGTCCGCAATGCGCCGAAAGCGGTGGACGAGGCCGGCCTCGGTGAGTTGTTCGGCCGTGCGCTCCGCTACTGGTGATCGACGGCGACGACGGCCGCGTCAGGCCTGCGTCGCCAGGTGGTAGAGCTCCTCCAGATTGAGCAGTGCGGCGCTGACCACCGAGCTGTCGACGCGGCCCTCGTCGCGCATTTCCGCCAGCTTCATGCCGACCGCGTGGCTTCCGAGCCGGCCGCGATAGGGTCGGTCCTGCGACAAGGCCTGAAGGACGTCCGCGACCACCAGGATGCGGGTCTCGAGATCGATGTCGCCGGCGGCGCGGTGGAACGGATAGCCGGTGCCGAGCAGGTTCTCGTGATGGGACGCGGCCCAGCGCGGAATCGGCGAATCGGGGAAGACGCGCCGCAGGATGCGGTAGGTGTCGTAACTGTGCCGGCTGATCACGGCCCGCTCCGCGCGGCTCAGCGGTCCCGGTTTTTCCAGCACCTCGTCCGGCACCCGCAGCTTGCCGATGTCGTGCAGCAGCGCCGCCACCTCGAAGCTGCCGGCGCCCTCGTCCGGTAGTTCGAACAGCTCGTAGAGCCGTCGCGCGACCTTGGCCACGCGCAGCGAATGCTCGTGGGTAAAAGGGCTCTTGGCATCGACGACGCGGGCGAACAGCCGCGCCAGCGCCAGCACGTCGTTGTCGCCCAGTTCGCGCAGCGGCGATGCCAATGGATAATTTTCGAGGTACTCGAGCAGATAGGCCGGATCCATCGCCAGCCAGAAGGACTCCCGCCTGCCCGCCCGTTCGAAGGCCGCGACCAGATCGGGATCGAACAGGTCGCCGGCGTGGGCGCGCACGGTGTCCACCAGTCGATCCCGGGCAGCCAGGATCGCCTCGTCGACCTGGCTGACGTTCAGATGCGGCGCCTGCAGCGCGTCGACGCGATCGGCCAGGAAGAGCAGGTTGCTCTGCAGCGCCAGTTCCGGCGGAATGCCGGCGCGCTGGATCTGCTGCCACGGCGTGTGATGCCAGCGCACCACCGACGCGAAGCAGCGCAACGGTGCGCATTCGAGCAGATACGATTCGCCGCGCAGACAGTGGGCCTCGGCGCCGCTCCAGGTCAGGCCGTCGGTCAGACGCCGGTGTTCGAGGGCACGCGACACGCCGCAGTCGTGCAGCATGCCGGCATAGAACAGAAACGCCTGCCGGTCATCGTTCCAACCGAGTTCGCGGGCAATCGATTCGGCGATCCAGGCCACCCGTTTGCCGTGCTGCAACTCGTCGATACCGACGAAGTCGAGAACGGTGGTCAATGCACAGATCGCGCGGTGGGGGTCGATCTTCATGGCAGGCCTCACCAGGACTGGGCGCCGCCGGCGCCGTCAACAGGCGTATCGGCAGGCCCGCCACCGGCTTGAGGCCACTACTTGAAGAGGTTCTTGAGGCCCTTGCCGACTTCCTCCTTGAGCTTGTCTTCGGCCTTCTTCTTGATTTCCTCCTTCTTCTCCTCGACCTTGGCCTTGACGTTGTCGCTGAGCAAAGCCTGGGTATCGAGAGAGAAACGGGGATCGGAGAAACCGCCCTTGACGCGAATCGGCACGGTGACGCCGCGTACCTTGTCGAGCGGCTTGCCGCCCTGACCGGTCAACGTGCCGACGACCGAGGCCTGCACCAGATAGTCGACCGACTCGGACACCAGGTTGGCGCTGCCTTCGCCGCGGACCCGCAACAGCGGCGAGCGCATCGCCAGGTCCTGGTTGCGGGCGACGCCGTCGGCGAGTTGGACGGTCGCCGTCATTTCCGTGAAGTCGGTCTCGTTCGGCCCCTCGTCCGCCGGTGCCGGCTTGCCGGTCAGTGCCGCTTCCGCCTTGCGCATGAAGGCGGCAATGTTGATGCCCTTCAATGCGCCGTCGGCAAAGCGCAGATCGACATCGCCGGCCAGCGACCGTTTCAGCGCGTCACCATCGGCGCCGCGGCCGGCGAGCTTCGCCGCGATATGCGCGCTGCCGGTGATGCGCGGCGCTTCGCCGGTGAGGTCCTGGGTCAGGGGGCCGATCTGCACCCCGGAGAGTCGCTCGTCGAGGGTCAGGGCCGGCACAGCCTTGCGCCCGTCGACACCGATGTTGCCGCTGTAGCGGCCCTGGTACAGCGCCGCCTGCGGTTTCAGCGACAGTCTGCCGCCGGCCAGCGCCACCGCCAGATCGATATCGGTGAGCTTCAACTTGCTGACGGTCATCCGGCCGAGGCGGAAACGGCCGTCGACTTTCGGCCCGGTCGGAATCAGGGGCCCATCGGCCCCACGACCGGCCTTCCCGGCCGACGCCTTGCCGGTGCCGTCTGCCGTGCCCTCGGGCGGCAGGTAGCGGTCCAGGTCGATGGCGTCGGCGGAAAGGTCGAACTCGACCGCCGGTCCGGCATAGCTGCCGACCGCGACAGCGCCTTCGATGCGGGT
This sequence comes from Rhodocyclaceae bacterium, assembly GCA_020445765.1. Classification (GTDB taxonomy): domain Bacteria; phylum Pseudomonadota; class Gammaproteobacteria; order Burkholderiales; family Rhodocyclaceae; genus Cognatazoarcus. The sequence continues at coordinate 5,781 of JAGRFY010000174.1, forward strand.
CTGGTCCAGCTCGACGCCCAGCCCACTGACCTTGGCGGACGAGGCACCGGCATCGAAGTCCGCCTCGAGACTGGCATGCTGCAGCACGGACGCGTCCCGACTCGGCGGCAGCGCGATGCCGAATGCCGTCGCCAGGGACTTCGGGCTGAACGACGCGATGCTGAGGCGGCCCTTGGCGTGAGGCGCCGCGGCCAGCCCGGCGAGCGCGGCATCGACCTTCGCGGTGAGGCCGAAGGCATTCAGTTGGAGGCCGTCGATCCGGCCGCTGCCGGTGCCGAGATCGACCTCGAGCGCGGTCGCCGACACCGCAATGTCGGCCGTGCCGCCCGGCACTGCCTCGCCGGTGCCATCGAGACTCAGCTCGAGGTCGCCGAGACGATGCCGGTTGGCCGCCAGATCGGCCACGACCTCCCCCTTCATCGAGAGGTTGGCGCGGATCGCGGGATCACCGCCGGCGAGCTTTGCGCTGAGCACCAGCGGCATCGGCTTGCCGGATTGGAAGCTGCCGGTCTCCAGCGACAGCGCGCTCACTTCGTAGGCGCTGCCGGCGGCGGCGTCGTGCCAGCGGACGACGGCATCGCGCAGCGTCAGGCCGCCGAGGGCCAACGCCTTGGGCATCGCGCCGGCCTCGGTCGGCGCGGCACCGGCATCAGGCTTCCCGGCCCCGCCGCCGGCGGCCGCAAGATCGGACCAGTTGTCGGCGCCGGAACGATTGCGTTCGAGGTTCAGTTCGAGGCCGTCGAGCGTGACCCGGTCCACTTCGACCCGCCCCGACAACAGCGGCATCAGCAGTGCGCGAACCTCGGCCGAGCGGATCCGCGCGAACGGTCGCTCGGAGAAGCCTTCGGCATTGCCGAGGCGGGCGCCACCGATCTCGACACCGACCCACGGGAACACCGACAGGCCGAGTTCACCGTCGATCGAGAAAGATCGTCCGGTTTGAGTTTGGACCAGCGTACCGATCCGCTCGCGGAAGTCGTTCGGATCGAACACGAACTTGAGGTAGGCGAACAGCCCGACGAGCAGCAGCAACACCACTCCGGCCACGATCACGACGATCCGCACAACGCTCTTCATCGGGGATCCACCTGTAGGTCAGTGTTTCGAGGCTAGCAGCGCCCCGCAGGCGCAGCAACCGCATGACGCCAATGGTGACATTTGCGGGCGGCCCGGAACTCGACCCCGCCAATCGTCTCCAACCTGCAGCCAGCCCAGCCAAACATTGCGATGCTCCGGCTCCTCCACACCTCAGTGATGCTGTTCGCGATGCTCTTCGCACCGACGCCGGCGACCGCTGCCGATGCGCCTGCGGCCGGTGTCCGCGTGATCGAGATCGACGGCATCATCGGCCCTGCCACCGCGTCGTTCGTCGCCCAGCAACTCGAGGCCGCGAAGGCAGCCGGTGACCGCCTGCTGGTATTGCGCATGGACACCCCCGGCGGGCTCGACAGCGCGATGCGCGAAATCATCCGCGGCATCCTGGCGTCACCGGTGCCCGTCGCCACCTTCGTGTACCCCGAAGGTGCACGCGCGGCGAGCGCCGGCACCTACATCCTCTATGCCAGCCACATCGCCGCGATGGCGCCTGCGACCAATCTCGGCGCAGCGACGCCGGTGGCCATCGGCATCTCGCCCGGCGGCGGCGACAGCGGCCCGAAGCCGGCTGCGGAACCCGGCGGCGAGGAGGCGAAGGAGGCCACGGGCAAACCGCAGCCCGGCAGCGCGATGGAACGCAAGGCGGTCAACGACGCCACCGCCTATCTGCGCAGCCTCGCCGAACTGCGCGGGCGTAATCTCGAGTTCGCCGAGAAGGCGGTGATCGAAGCCGCCAGCCTGTCGTCGAGCCAGGCACTGCAGGCCGGCGTCATCGATCTCGTCGCCGAGGATCTGCCGTCACTGCTGGCCCAGCTCGACGGTCGCGAGATCGAGGTGCTCGGCAGGACCGTCACCCTCGCCACTGGCGACGCCAAGGTCCTGATCGTGCAACCGGACTGGAAGCTCCGCCTGCTCGGCGCACTGGCCAATCCGCAGCTGGCGATCGTGCTGATGATGATCGGCATCTACGGCCTGTTCGTCGAGTTCACCAGCCCGGGCTTCGGCGTACCCGGCGTCGCGGGCGCGATTTGCCTGCTGGTCGCCCTCTATGCCCTGCACATGCTGCCGGTGAATTGGGTCGGGGTCGCGCTGATCGCGTTCGGCGCCACCTTGATGGTGGCCGAAGGCTTTCTGCCGAGCTTCGGTGCGCTCGGCGTCGGCGGCCTCGTCGCCTTCGTGCTCGGCGGCCTCTTCCTGATCGATTCGCAACTTCCCGCCTTCGGCCTGTCGGTCCCGTTCCTGCTCGGCATGGCGGCGACCAGCGCGGTCACGCTGTTCGCGATCGGCAGCTTCGCCGCGCGAGCTCACCGCCGGCCGCTGGCCAGCGGCAGCGATCTGCTCGCCGGCGCCGACGGCCGCATCACGGCGATCGACGACGACGGCACCTGGGCCACCGTCGACGGCGAATCGTGGCGCGTGCGAAGCGCGAGCCCCCTCGAACTCGGCGACCGCATCCGGGTGGACGCAGTCGACGGCCTGACCCTCGACGTCAGCCCCACCGAAGACATTTCGCGGCAGCCAAGGAGTTAGCCATGCCCTTCGACCTTACCTTCGGACTGGCGCCAGTGGTGATGGCGCTGGTGTTCCTGATCGTCGCCTCGCTGAAGATCCTGCGCGAGTACCAGCGCGGCGTGGTGTTCCTGCTCGGGCGCTTCTGGCGGGTCAAGGGACCCGGCCTGATCATCGTCATTCCGGGCATCCAGCAGATGGTGCGGGTGGACCTGCGGGTGGTGGCGATGGACGTGCCGGCGCAGGACGTGATCTCCCGCGACAACGTCTCGGTCAAGGTCAACGCCGTGCTGTATTTTCGCGTGGTCGACCCGCAGAAGGCGATCATCCAGGTCGAGAACTACATGGTCGCCACCAGCCAGTTGGCCCAGACCACGCTGCGGGCGGTACTCGGCAAGCACGAACTCGACGAGATGCTGTCGGAGCGCGAACGCCTCAACCTCGACGTGCAGAAGATCCTCGATGCCCAGACCGAGGGCTGGGGCATCAAGGTCACCAACGTCGAGATCAAGCACGTCGACCTGAACGAGACGATGATCCGCGCGATCGCGCGCCAGGCCGAAGCCGAACGTGAGCGGCGTGCCAAGGTGATTCACGCCGAAGGCGAAAAGCAGGCCGCGCAGGCGCTGATGGAAGCCGCCGCGATGTTGTCACGGGAACCTGCCGCGATGCAGCTCAGGTATCTGCAGACCCTGACCCAGGTCGCCGGCGACCGCTCGTCGACAATCGTTTTCCCGGTGCCGGTGGAGATCATGGAAAAGGTCTTCGGGCGAGGAAAAAAATCCGGTGGCGGAGATTGATGGGCCTTCGCGACGGCGACCGGCAATCAACCTTCGCGGCATGATCGCTGCGACACGTTCAGGCCGCAGTAGTGTAGATTGAACTTTCCCTTGGTTTCGCTCGACGCCACGTTCGCCGGCATGCGCCAAAATGCTGCACCGCGAACACGAAAGCGCGAATCACCCAATCGTCTTGCGTGCGTGGAAGACCGCTGGCGACCCTCAGCCGTCATCCAGCTTTCCCCGAACTGGCCTTGTCCCCTAAAAACGGACGCCATGAAGTGATGA
>JAGRFY010000175.1 GCA_020445765.1 Rhodocyclaceae bacterium
GGACGGCGCTCAGTTAGCGCTTACGTTCGAACTGCCCGACTACTTCGTCAAGCAGCACTGGCACGAGCGCAATCACCACGATCCAGCCAACCAATGGCTGCGCGGGCTGATCTACGATCTGCTGCACGAGGTAAGGGCGCCGGCCTGAGGCGGGGCCGGGTCGGCTCCGCGCACGACTGCAACGGCAAGCCCGATTCGAGTGGCGCGGCTCGGCGGTGTGAGCGCCCGCGCTGCCGCATCCGCCCGCCGCGCCTGGCGCTAGACTATGGCCTTGCACACTGGTTCGGAGCCTTGGATCCATGAGCCAATCGACCGACGAGAGCACCTACCGAGCGCTTGCGCTGAAGCTGTATCCGCACATCCGTGGCCGCTGCGGACGCGAGTTTGCAGGGGCGCGCCTGCGCGAGTTGACGGTCCACCACAAGGACCACAACCACGACAACAACCCGCCCGACGGCAGCAACTGGGAGTTGCTCTGCGTGTACTGCCACGATGCCGAGCATGCCCGCCAGCGGGATCTGCAGGGCCGCGTCCATGCGGATCGGCAACACACGCCTGCGACGCACAATCCGTTCGCCGGGCTGGCGGAAAAACTGGGCAGGAAGTAGCTGTCTGGCGGCGAGACCCCGAAAGCGCTCGTCGGACCGGACGCGCGTCTGATCGACGTTCACCGGTTCCGGTCTGCCGAGGGGCGCACGAGCAACGAAGGCGCGCGATCGACGGGTGTCGATCGGGCAGTTCCCGGCCATTGCTTACGGCCAACCTGCGCCCATCGACCGCCTGCAATGCGGCCGACACCAGTCGCGCGACTTCCAGCGGCAGCGAACGGCAGGTCTCAAAGTCATCGAACTGGCGCTACCGACCCCAAGCCGTCATCCAGATTTCCCCCGAAGCCGCCATTCAGGCATGCTGCACCTCTGTGAGGTTCGATGAGCACACGGTGCATGGCGACGCGGGATACCAGGGCGCGGACAAGCGGCCCGAGAACGAAGGCGTGACCGCCGAATGGCACATCGCGATGAAGCGCTGCAAGCGCAAGGCACTGCCCAAGGACGAAACGGGCACCTTGCTCGACCGCTTCGAGTGGCTCAAGGCGAGCATCCGGGCGAAGGTCGAGCATCCGTTTCATGTGGTCAAGAACCTGTTTCGTCACCGCAAGGTGCGCTATCGGGGAATGGCGAAAAACGAGGCGCAACTTTTCTCGCTCTTCGGTTTCGCCAACCTCGTTCTGGCGCGCAAGCGATTGTTCGCGCTCGACGGCGTAGCTGCGCCCTGAGGATGGGAAATCGGACCAAATGGGCACGAAATCGCTCATGGCACGCAAAATTTCAGCCCACGATTTTCGGAATGCGGAATGTTCCGCGCACGTGGCAAGGCTGAAATGCCGGCACTCGAGATCAGCATGAATTCTTCAGCGCTTCCTTAGCGGTTTAGTTCAACGCTGTAAATCAGGTGCGGCTATGGAGCGTAGCGGAATAGACGTCACCTGCATCTACTTGTTGGACGAAGCCGCTTCGCGG
>JAGRFY010000008.1 GCA_020445765.1 Rhodocyclaceae bacterium
CCAGATTCACGTCGGCGCTGACACAGCGATACCGCGCTCGGCTAGACCGACCGATCGACAGATGCATTGCAGCAGGCGCGCCCGATCGGGCGCGCCGACTTGTTTCACGGCCAGCAATTTCTTTTCACGATACAAAAACTTATTCTTAGGTCACTGTTTTTATGTGATTATTTTTTTCTTATATCTTATATAAGACACATTGCTGCAAAGCACGATCGGTTCTATAATTTCCTCAGGGTTCGGCAATACTGACCGGACGATCGGATAACAGGCGCCCGACATGAGCGGACGTCACCCTCCCTCCCTGAAACCCGCAAGACAAGGAATCAAAATGTCCATGACCCGTGAACAACAGATCGCCGCTCTCGAGAAGGACTGGGCCGAAAACCCGCGCTGGAAGAGCGTCAAGCGTGGCTACAAGGCCGAGGATGTGGTTCGCCTGCGCGGCAGCCTGCAGCCCGAGTACACCCTCGCCAGCCGTGGCGCCGAAAAGCTTTGGAACCTGGTTAACGGCGATGCCAAGAAGGGCTACGTGAATGCCTTCGGCGCCATCACCGCCGGTCAGGCGATGCAGCAGGCGAAGGCCGGCCTCGAGGCCGTCTATCTGTCCGGCTGGCAGGTCGCCGCCGACGGCAACACCTCCGAGACGATGTACCCCGACCAGTCGCTGTACGCCTACGATTCGGTGCCGACGATGGTCCGCCGCATCAACAACACCTTCAAGCGTGCCGACGAGATCCAGTGGTCCAAGGGCATCAACCCGGGCGACGAAGGCTTCATCGACTATTTCCTGCCGATCGTGGCTGACGCCGAGGCCGGCTTCGGCGGCGTGCTGAACGCCTTCGAACTGATGAAGAACATGATCGCCAACGGCGCTTCCGGGGTTCACTTCGAAGACCAACTGGCTGCTGTCAAGAAGTGCGGTCACATGGGTGGCAAGGTGCTGGTGCCGACCCGCGAAGCCTGCGAGAAGCTGATCGCTGCCCGCTTCGCCGCCGACGTCATGGGCGTGCCGACCCTGATCCTGGCCCGTACCGACGCCGAGGCCGCCAACCTGCTGACCTCCGACTACGACGAGAACGACAAGCCGTTCCTCTCCGGCGAGCGCACCCAGGAAGGCTTCTACCGCGTCAAGAACGGTCTCGAGCAGGCCATCTCCCGCGGTGTTGCGTATGCCCCGTACGCTGACCTGGTGTGGTGCGAGACCGGCACGCCGGATCTCGGCTTCGCGCGTGAGTTTGCCCAGGCCGTGCTCGCTGCCAGCCCCGGCAAGCTGCTCTCCTACAACTGCTCGCCGTCCTTCAACTGGAAGAAGAACCTGGACGACGCCACCATCGCCAAGTTCCAGGACGAGCTCTCCGCGCTGGGCTACAAGTACCAGTTCATCACGCTCGCCGGCATCCACGTCAACTGGTACAACACCTTCCAGTTCGCGCACGCCTACGCCGGCGGCGAGGGCATGAAGCACTACGTCGAAATGGTTCAGGAGCCGGAATTCGCCGCGCGCGAGCAGGGCTACACCTTCGTCTCGCACCAGCAGGAAGTGGGCGCGGGCTATTTCGACGACGTCACCACCGTGATCCAGGGCGGTTCGTCCTCGGTCAAGGCGCTGACCGGCTCGACCGAAGAAGAGCAGTTCCACTAAGCCTTGTGGCCCGGGCCGGCGGCAGCCGGCCAACGGACCGATCCGGGAATCGCCTGCACGGCGGTCCCCTTTTTTTCGTCTATGCTTCGCGCGAGCCGCCGAAACGCTCCGCCAGCGCATCGTAGTGCGCAAATGCCTGGCGCTCGGCCAGTGCCAGCCGTTCCCACGCCTTCATCCCCGGATGGGCGAGCATGGTGTCGCGGTAAGCGGCCGCGACCGGAGGAAGCGCGACGTTGTAGGCGTTGAACCGCCACACCACCGGTGCGAACATCGCGTCGGCAATGCAGAAGGGGCCGAACAGATAAGGGCCGCCCACGGCTTCGCCGAATTCGGCGCGCGCATCGGCCCAGATCTCCGCGACGCGATCGACGTCGGCCTGCACGTCCGCGGGCAGTTCGGTGCCATTCAGGCGAAGCTTGATGTTCATCGGCATCGCGCCGCGCAGCGCCGTGAATCCCGAGTGCATCTCGCAACTGACACTGCGGGCCCGCGCCCGCGCCAGTTCGTCCTGCGGCCACAGGCCCGCGTGCCGCTCGGCGAGAAATTCGGCGATCGCCAGCGTATCCCATATCGGAAAGCCATCGACGTGCAGGCAGGGCACCAGCCCGTTGGCCGAGTAGCCCCGGTGACGAGCATTGGGACCCTGACCCAGTACCTCGACCTGATGTTCCGTGAATTCAATCTCGAAGTGTCGCAGTAGCAGCCATGCCCGGAGCGACCAGGAAGAGTAGTTTCGGTTGCCGAAGTAGAGCGTGTACATCGGGTCCTCCGTGATATCAGCAAGGGAATCGATTGGCAGCGGCTCGCACGATGAGTCCTGCCAGAATCGCCTGGCCGGTGGGCCAGTCGTCAAGGCCGGAGTCCGCGTTGATGTGGCCGACCGGGCCGGCGTCGACCAGGCGGCAGCCCCATGCCCCCGCAAACTGCCGCGCGCGATCGAAGCCCACGTAGGGGTCGTCGCGGCTTGCGACGACGACTGCCGGAAACGGCAGCGGCGCCATCGGCATCGGCGCGAATGAACGGACTTCTGCTGGCGTCCGGGTCGGCGAATCGACATCGGCCGGCGCGACCAGCAGCGCTGCCGCCACGCCTGTGCAAGAGCCGGCGCCGGCGGCCCAGTGTGCCACCAACGCGCAGCCGAGGCTGTGGGCGATCAGCAGCATCGGTTTGTCGTTGGCCGCCAGGGTCGACGACAAGGCCTCAAGCCATTCGTCCCGACTGGGTGCATCCCAGTCGCGCTGCGCCAGCCATTGCAGATCCGGGATCACCGCCTGCCAGCGGCTTTGCCAGTGCCCGGGTCCGGAGCCACCGAGGCCAGGCACCAGCAAGCCAGGAATCAACGAGGTCGCAGTCATGTGAAGCAATCTCAACTCCATGCGATGGCTTCACTTTATACGAAGCCATGCCCGGCTAGAATGGACATATTTTCGGAACTCATGTGAAAGAATCTCACACAATTCGAATTCCACCCCTGGCCGCGCTTCGGGCCTTCGAAGCGGTTGCCCGGCTCGGCGGCGTGGTCGAGGCCGCCACTGAGCTCAACCTGACCCACAGCGCGATCAGCCATCAGCTCCGGTCGCTCGAAGAGAGCCTCGGACGGCCATTGCTGGAGCGCCACGGACGCCGACTGCGGCTGACGGAGAGTGGCCGGGTCTATGCGCTGCAGGTCCGATACGCGCTCCACGACCTGGCCAAGGCCACCGGCCAGGTGCTTTCCCGCAGCCACGACGACGAGTTGGTGATCGGCACGCTGCCGTCCTTCGGCGCGCACTGGCTGGTCTCCCGATTGCCCTCGCTGCTGACGGCCGCGCCGCGCCTGCGGGTCAGCGTGCGTGCATCGCTGGCGCTCGCCGATCTCGACGACGGCGGCCTCGACCTGGCGATCCGGATGGGCAGCGGCGGCTGGGAGCGGGTTCAGCAGCGCCCGCTCTTCCACGACCGGCTGGTCGCCGTCGCCTCGCCCACGTTCAACGGCGGCGAACTGCCACGGACGCCGGCCGAGTTCATTCGCGCACCATTGCTGCTGTCGATCGAGAATTGGCGGCCGTGGCTCGAATGTGCCGGTCTGGCCCCGAACGACCCGGCGGGTCTGCATTTCAACGACTCCAACCTGTTGCTCGAGGCCGTGCGTCAGGGGCTTGGCGTTGCCCTGGCCCGTCAGTCCCTGGTGCACGACGCATTGCGCGAAGGACGCCTGCTACGGCCGATTCCGATCAGCGCACCCTATCCGGCACCTTACTGGCTGGTGTGGTCGGCACGCACTGCGGGCCAGCACAAGCTTGCTGTGTTTTCGGACTGGATCGACCGGCAGGTGGCGACCTATCTCGACGAGGTGGCGGCAAGCGATGCGCAGACCTAGCCGTACGCGACGGTCGCCGCCGTCGGCGGCTCGATTGCTATGATGTCCGCTTCGATAGCCGCACACCGCCCATGCGCCGACTGCCACCGCTTGCGTCCCTGCTCGCCTTCGAGGCGGCGGCGCGCCTCGGCAGCTTCCTCGGCGCCGCCGACGAACTGCACCTCACGCCCTCGGCGATCAGCCACCGCATCAAGGCGCTCGAGCAGTGGCTGGGCGCCCGGCTATTCGTCCGCCAGACCCGCCGCATCACACTGACAGCCGAAGGCCGCGCCTACGTCACCGATGTCAGGGCAGCGCTCGACCGGCTCGAACAGGCATCCGAACAGGCGGGTCGAACCCGCCGACAGTCAATCAGGATCTCGGTCGCACCGGCCCTCGGCGCCAAGTGGCTGGCACCTCAGTTACACGGCTTCCGCAAGGAGCAGCCGGGCATCGAACTGCGCCTGTCCTCCGCCACCAGCCTGGAACCGGTCATCCACGGCGACGCAGACATCGGCATCCGCTACGGCCGTCCGCCGTGGCCCGGGCTCGCCTGCCGCAAGTTGCGCGACGAAACCCTGGTGGTGGTCTGCAGTCCGGCGCTGATGCTTGCCGACGGCCGGTCGGCAGCCGACTGGCTGGCCGACCTGCCGCTGTTGCGCCACCCGCTGCTCGACTGGCTCGGCTGGTTCGAGGCTGCCGCCATTCGGCCACCCCCCGTGCCGGATGGCCCGGCCTTCGACGACGCCATGCTGATGCTCGAGGCGGCTGCCGGCGGCGCCGGCGCTGCCTTGATCGTCGCCAGCCTGGCCGAATCCTATCTCGCCGCAGGCACGCTGATCGAGCCGCTACCGGTGCGCGCGCCGGGCAAGGCCTATTACGCCATCGCCAGCCGCGACAATCTGGCCCGCGTCGAGGTCCAGCTACTGGTCCGCTGGCTGCAGGCGCGCGCCCGCTGAGACGTCGCCCAGTACCCGGTAGCCCGCCGCCAGCGCCTCGAAGCAATCCACCTGCGTGCCGGCCCAGGCACTGTCCTGGCCGAGCAAGCGCGCCATCGTCCGGGCGACAGCGGGCGCCTCTGCGCAGGCCTGCCCGGCGTCCAGGAACAAGGTGCGATAACGTCGGGCGAGCACGTCCTCGACCGTGCGGGCGAATTCCGACTCGACCGCCAGCCGGATCCCGGCCTCGTCCGGCCGCGCCTGGGCCGCTGCCAGGCGTCGACGTGCGTCGGCCAGACCGGCCCCGTGCAGGCGCTGGTGCAACGTCGCCGATGCCCGATTGGGCAGGTTGCCGGCCCGCGCTGCGACGTCGACCGCGTCGATCGCCATGCGCCGATAGGTGGTCCATTTGCCACCGGTGATCGTGACCAGCCCGCTGTCGGAGACCTCGACCAGATGCTCCCGCGACAGACCGGCCGTGCTGCCGCCGCCATCGCCACCGACCAATGGCCGCAGGCCGGCGAACACGCTGCGGACGTCGTCGCGTCCCGGGGGGCGCGCGAGATAGCGCGCGGCAGTCGCCAGGATAAAGTCGATTTCGGCCTCGAGCGCCCTCGGTTCGAGCGGCAGCTCGTCGCGTGGCGTATCCGTGGTACCGATCACCAGCTTGTCGAACCAAGGGATCACGAACAGCACGCGGCCATCCTCGGTGTCGGGAACCAGCAGGGCATCGGCGCCCGGCAGGAAGTCCGCGTCCACCACCAGATGGACGCCTTGGCTCGGGCGGATCAGCGCACGCTTGCCCGGCCGGTCCATCTGGCGCAGGCCATCGGCCCAGACGCCGGTCGCGTTGATGACGCAGCGCGCCGGGATGCGGAAATGCTCGCCGGTCTCGGCGTCCCGGGCGTCGACGCCACGGATGCGTCCGTCGTCCTTGGCAAGCCCTTCGACCGCCATGTAGTTGAGCGGCAACGCGCCGAGGTCCTGGGCGGTACGCGCCAGCGCGATGGCGAGGCCAGCGTCGTCGAACTGGGCATCCCAGTAAGCAATGCCGCCATGCAAGCCCTCGCGCCTCACGCCCGGCAGCGCTTCACAGGTGGCTCCGCGTCCGAGCACGCGACTGCGACCCAGACTGTCGCGGCCGGCCAGCAGATCATAGAAGCCGAGCCCCGCGCCGAGCATCGGCATCTGGTGCCAGCGATAGGTTGGTACTACGAAACGCAACGGTCGCACCTGATGCGGCGCATTGGCGAGCAGCACGGCGCGCTCGGACAGTGCCTCGCGTACCAGCGAGAGATTGCCCTGGGCCAGATAGCGGACACCACCATGCACCAGCTTGGTCGCCCGAGAACTCGTCCCCTTGGCGAAGTCGTGGGCTTCGAGCAGGATCGTCGAATAACCGCGGGAGGCGGCGTCGACGGCGCACCCGAGCCCGGTGGCACCACCGCCGACGATCGCCACGTCCCAGCCGCGCCCGGCGGCGCCTTCGCGAAGAGCCCGCAGCAGTTCGGCCCGTCCGCCCATGCTCAGTCCTCCTCCCAGTGCCTCGCCCGTTCGACCGCCTTGTGCCAGCACGCCATCATGCCCCGCCGCCAGTCTTCGTCGACCCGCGGCTCGAATCGACGCTCGACGCCCCAGTGGGCGGCCAGAGCGTCCTCGTCGTGCCACAGGTCGACCGCCAGGCCGGCGAGATAGGCGGCGCCGAGCGCGGTGGTCTCGGTCTGGCGCGGCCGCACCACCGGTACGCCGAGCAGATCCGCCTGGATCTGCATCAACAGGTCGTTACGCGCCGCGCCGCCGTCGACGCGCAATTCCGAGATCGGCGCCGAGGCGTCGCGGTTCATCGCATCGACCAGGTCGACGGTCTGCAGCGCAATCGACTCGAGCGCGGCGCGGGCGATGTGCGCCGCCTTACTGCCGCGGCTGAGGCCCACCAGGGCGCCACGCGCGCGCGGATCCCACCATGGCGCGCCGAGCCCGGTGAAGGCCGGCACCAGCACCACCCCGCCACTGTCTGGCACGCTCGCGGCCAGTGCCTCGACCTCGGACGAGTCGCGGATGATGCCGAGACCGTCGCGCAGCCACTGCACGACCGCGCCGGCGACGAAGACGCTGCCTTCGACCATGTATTCGGTGCGACCCTGGCGGCGCCAGCCGATGGTGGTCAGCAATCGCTGACTGGAGTCGACGGCGGCGCCGGTGTTGAGCACCAGAAAGCAACCCGTGCCATAGGTGTTCTTGGCCATTCCCGGCGCGAAGCAGGCCTGGCCGAAAGTCGCGGCCTGCTGGTCGCCGCCAATGCCGGCGATCGGGATGGGCGAGCCCAGCAGGCGCGCATCGGTCTCGCCGCAGACGCCACTCGAATCGACGACGGCGGGCATCAGTGCGGCCGGAATGTCGAACAATTCGAGCAGGCCTTCGTGCCAGCACTGGCGGCGAATGTCGAACAGCATCGTGCGCGAGGCATTGCCGGGATCTGTGACGTGGCAGCGGCCCGAGGTGAGTTGCCAGATTAGCCACGAATCGACCGTACCGAAGGCCAGTTCGCCGGCCACCGCGCGCTCGCGGGCCCCCGGCGTGTTGTCGAGCAGCCACGCCAGCTTGGTCGCGGAGAAGTAGGCATCGAGTTCCAGGCCGGTGATCCTGCGGATTTCCGCCGCCTTGCCTTGTGCGCGCAGACGGTCGCACAGGCCCGCCGTGCGGCGATCCTGCCAGACGATCGCCGGGCCCACCGGCCGGCCGCTTGCGCGTTCCCACAGGATGGTCGTCTCGCGCTGGTTGGCGATGCCGATGCCGACAATGTCCCCCGCCCGATCGCCGGCCGTCGCGAGCGCCTCGCGAGCACACGCGAGCTGGCTGCGCCAGATCTCCATGGCGTCGTGCTCGACCCAGCCCGATCTTGGGAAGTGCTGTTCAAACGGCTTCTGCGCGAGCGCAACGACGCGCGAATCCTCATCGAAGACCATCGCGCGGGAACTGGTCGTGCCCTGGTCGAGGGCAAGCAGGCAAGGCATCGCTCTCCTCCGGAATGTCGTGTGCCTACTGTATCAGTCTCACGCACACAGGGCCCGCCACGGCCATGAATGAAACTGATTCACCCATGAGTGCTCCGCTTTCGTTTGTCCGCTGGGCCCGCTGCGGGCACGCTGGCTGCATCGGCTCGCCGCACCCGCGGCCGGCCAGGCGAGGAGAACGCGGATGTCGATGGCTGACCGTGAGGGCTGGATCTGGCTCGATGGCGAATGGCTGCCCTGGCGCGATGCGCGAGTGCACGTGATGACGCATACGCTCCACTACGGGCTCGGCTGCTTCGAGGGCCTGCGCGCCTATCCGACCGCGGACGGACCGGCGATCTTTCGTCTGACCGACCACGTCGAACGCCTGTTCGATTCGGCTCGCATCCTCGGCATCGAGGTCGGATTCGACAGCGATACGGTTGCCCTCGCCTGTCGTGAGGCGGTACGACGCAACGGCTTGCAGCAGGCTTACGTCCGCCCCCTGCTGTTTCTCGGTGCCGACAAGGCCGGCATCGATCCCGCCGGTGCATCCAGCCACCTATCGATCGTCGCTTGGGCGTGGGGCAACACCCTCGGCCAGGATGCGCTGGAGGCCGGCATCCGCGTCAAGGTGTCGAGTTTCGCCCGCCACCATGTCAATGCCCACATGCGTCGCGCCAAGTCCGTGTCCGCCTATACCAACTCGATCATGGCATGCCGCGAGGTCCGGGCGGAGGGCTTCGACGAGGCCCTGATGCTCGACACCGACGGCTTCGTCGCCGAAGGGCCGGGCGAAAACGTATTCGTCGTGCGCAGAGGCGTGCTGTATGAGCCGGAACTGACCGCTGCGCTCGACGGCATCACCCGGCGCACCGTCCAAGTGCTCGCGCACGAAGCCGGCTACGAGGTTTGCAGCAGGCGCATCAGCCGTGACGAACTGTACGTTGCCGATGAGGTGTTCTTCACCGGCACCGCAGCGGAAATCACGCCCGTGATCGAGATCGATCGTCGGCCGGTCGGTAGCGGACGCCCCGGGCCGATGACACGGACGCTGCAATCACGCTACTTCACGTGTGTCGAGGGGCGCGATCCTCGTCATGCCGACTGGCTGTCGATGTGCGATTGACCATCTGCGGCCGGTGTGGCCGCCAATATTTCGTCCACGAGCCATTGCTGGACGAAGCCGAGCACCGCAGTAGGCGCATCCGGTTCGCCGACGACGTCGCCGGCCAGCGCGCACAGTGCCTCGAACGACAGGCCGTTGCGAATGCCTTCGAGCAGGCCTGCCTCGAGCGGCGTGAGGCTGCGCCAGCTCGGCTGTAGGCCCTTTCGCCAGATCAGCACCGCGTGGTCGAGCGGCTCGGGTCGCGACGCCTGATGATTCGGATCATCGGCGTCCGCGAGCTCGCGCCAGACCGGAGCCACCGACCATTCCAGTCGGAGCAACTGGCAGGTCGGATGCAGGGCAAAGCGCAGGGACGCCCATTCGCCGGGCTCGAGCGCGGCCAGCGCCGCCACGCCGAGGGGCTCGGCGTCGGGACCGTCGAAGGCCAGGCTCAGTGCCCACTCGAAGCACGCCATCTCGGCCACTGCCGGGTGCGGCAGCAGGCCCGGGTCCTGCCGCACGAACGCCGGCAGGCGGTCGCCGAACCAGCGAATCGAACGGCGATGCGACGGATGGCTCGCGAGGTAGGCATCGCCCAGCTCGGCAAAGGCTTCGTCACCGAGCACCCGGTGCACTACCGGATAGTTGGCGCGCAAGGCTTCGATCATGCGCGCGCGCCAGGCGTGCCGGTACACCGCAATGCCGCCGGCACTCAGCAAAGCAGGTGGGTCCGCTCCTTCCGTGATCGCCCGCTGCATCGTGCGCTGTACATCGATCAGGCGCATGCCGCCGCCCTCGTCGCGTCGTCGGCCGCGGTCGCCACCGCGCGCACCCGGGCAAGTTCGGCCAGCAGCTCGGACAACGGCGGAATGCGATCGTCACGCTCGATCATCGTCGGCCGCAGACCGATGCGGCCGATCGTATAGGCGTAGAGGTCGAAGACCTCGTCGCGAATCGGATGGTCGTGGGTGTCGATCACGAGATCGCCATGATCCTCGTGACCGGCCAGGTGAATCTGCACCACCGCCTCTGCCGGCATCGCATCGATGAAACAGCGCGGATCGAAGCCATGATTTCGTGCGCTGACGTACACATTGTTCACGTCGAGCAGCAGGCGGCATCCGGACCGCCGGATCAGTTCGGCGATGAACGCCCACTCGCTCATTTCGTCGGCAGCATAGGCGACATAGCTGGAGACGTTCTCGAGCACCAGGGGCCGTTTGATCAGATCCTGCACCTGGGCGATCCGTGGTTCGAGGTGTCGCAGTGCCGCCTCGGTATAGGGCAAGGGCAGCAGGTCGTGGAGGTTGGCATGATCGACCCCGGTCCAGCACAGATGGTCCGAGATCCAGGCCGGTTCGATGCGGTCGACAAGGGACTTCAGCTGCCCCAGGTAGTCGACATCGAGGACATCCGCGCTGCCGATCGACAGCGACACGCCGTGCATCACCATCGGATAGTCGGCACGGATCCGCTCGAGGAAATGCAGGGGCTTGCCGCCCGGCACGAGAAAGTTCTCGGAAATCACCTCGAGCCAGTCCACCGGCAGATCTGCGGTTGCGGCGAAATCGGCATAGTGGTCCGTTCGCAGGCCGAGCCCGAAGCCCGAAATATCCGGTGTCATCGATTCCTCATCCGAGTGCGGGACGACGTGTGCGCCGTCCCGGACCCGATCGTCAGCCGTGGCCTTCCATCACCTTGCCGCCAGCCGCTTCGCATTCCTCCTTCGAAGCCTTCTTCTCCCAGCCCTGGCCCTTGCATGAATTCTGTCCCTTGCAGCTGCTGGTGGCCGTGGCGCACTCGGAGTGTCCCTTGCAGCTGTTGATGCCCATGCACTTGACGCCGGCATCGCCAGCGTGGGCGACGGTGGGCGCCACGACCGCGCCGGACACGAACAATGCGGCCACGGTCGCGGCAATCGCGGCACCGGATTTCGATTTGGTCATTTCCCTATCTCCTGTAACGATTCGAGTGATGCGTTCCGGATTTCGGACCGCACGTGGCAATAGACCTGCGAGGCCCGATCATACTTACACGGACCATGTCGCCGCTCGTCACGGCAATGGCGGCAGGTCGCAGCGCCGCGGACGCCGGTCGATTGAAGCCGCGGGGCGAGCAGCGCTATAGTGACCGAAAAGGCCCTTCCCATTGCGGAGTTCACCATGATCACAACCGATCATTCGCCTAATCTGGTCAACGTCGTCGTGATCGACGAGTTCACCTTGAGCGACTACAAGGAGTTCGAGGAACTGGTCAATTTCAAGGTCAAGTTCGAAGGCCCGATCAGCTTGTTGATGGACTTGCGCGAGATGGCCGGATTCACGGTGGACGTCGCGTGGGAGGAAATCCGCTACACACGCGAGCACGCACACGACTTCCGCCGCATCGCGATCCTGACCGACGATCAGTGGGTGACGTGGAGCGCGTGGCTGAGCCAGTTCTTCGTCGACGCCGAAGTCCAGGTGTTCGACGACGAAGGCGAGGCCCGCGGCTGGGTCGCCGCCAGCGACGAGCCGGCCGCGTGAGCGGCGAGTACACGACGCTGATCCCGGCGGACGAGCTCGCGCGCGCGATCGAGCGGCCCGATTGGCGGGTGATCGACTGCCGGCACGATCTGGTCGACCCGGATCACGGACGGCTCGCCTATGCCGACGGCCATCTTCCGGGCGCACACTTCCTGCACCTTGACGACGACCTGTCTGCACGGCCGACCGGCAGCAACGGGCGACACCCGCTGCCCGAGCCGGAAGCGCTTGCGATGCGCCTCGGCGCCTGCGGCATCGACCGCAGCACCCAGGTCGTCGCCTACGACGACAGCGGCGGCATCTTCGCGGCCCGCCTGTGGTGGTTGCTGCGTTGGCTCGGCCATCGTCGCGTGGCCGTGCTCGATGGCGGCTTCCGCGCATGGTGCGCGACTGCCGGCAAGCTCAGTAAGCGGCCGCTTCCGCCGACTTCGGAGACCAGGTTCGAAATCGCATCGACCGGCGGCCATGTCGTGGCCAGCGACGTGGCCGCCGGCCTCGAACGGGGCGACATCGTGCTGGTCGATGCCCGCAGCCCAGATCGCTATCGTGGCGAGAACGAGACGCTGGATCCGGTCGCGGGTCACGTACCGGGCGCGCGCAACCGTTTCTTCCACGACAACCTCGACCGCGACGGCCGCTTCAAGCCGCCGGCGACGCTGGCCACCGAGTTTCGCCGGGTGATCGGCGACGTGCATCCGGCTCAGGTGATCCATATGTGCGGCTCCGGCGTCACCGCCTGCCACAACCTGCTTGCCATGGAAGCGGCCGGCATCGTCGGGTCGAAGCTGTATGCGGGCTCGTGGAGCGAATGGTGCAGCGCACCTGAACGGCCGGTCGCAGTCGGCCCGGACGCCGGCTGACGAGCCTACCAGTCCACCTTTTCGATGTTGCCGAGGCTGCGCCCGAGAAAGCGCTCACCGATGGTCTGGAACCGCAACGGGATGTCGGTGACGCAGAAGCGATAGACCGGCCGCGTCCCGGGCTGCCGCGCCAGACCCTTTTGGCGCAGGCATTCGGCAGCGAGTTCGGCAGTCGTCAGGGCGGAATCCACCAGCCGCACATGCGGGCCCGCGACGTCGTGGAGCAAGGCCTTCAGCAGCGGATAGTGGGTACAGCCGAGCACCAGCGTGTCCACCTGCTCGGCGAGGACCGGTTTCAGGTACTCGTTCGCGGTCAGGCGGGTGACCGGATGATCGAGCCAGCCCTCCTCGACCAGCGGCACGAACAGCGGGCAGGCCTGCGAGAATACACGGATCGAGGCGTCCAGCTCGTGAATCCGCCGGGCGTAGGCGTTCGAGTTGATCGTCGTCGGTGTGCCGATGACGCCGATCGCGCCGTTCGGGCTGACCCGCACCGATGCCCGCGCGCCGGCCTCGATGACGTCGAGCACCGGTATGCCACCGGCCCGTTCGACGATCGTTGCCGAGGCCACCGCCGCCATCGTGTTGCAGGCGACGATCAGCATCTTGACCCCCTCGCCGACGAGGAAATCGATGATCTGCCCGGAGAAGTGCTCGATCGTCGGCACCGACTTGATGCCATAGGGCACCCGTGCGGTATCGCCGAAGTAGATGATGCTCTCGTGGGGCAGGCGCTCCATCAGCGCCCGCACGACGGTCAGTCCGCCGACGCCTGAATCGAAGACGCCGATCGGCGCGGAGGTGTCTGGCATGGGTCACGCGTGGGATCCGGGGCGACGGATTGTACCCCGGCAACGGGCCGCAAGGCCGGCGAAGCGCCCTCAGGCGTATTCGGTGAGCCGTTCCTCCTCGGCAACGGCCGGCGCGTCGGGCACCGTGCCCTCGCGGATCAGCCGCAACACGATCTCGTCCTCCTGGCGCTGCGGCAGGCTGTACTTGTACAGGGACTTCTCGTCCGGCAACTCGCGCCAGCGTCCGGCCAGCTCGGCGATTCGGTTGCGCACGTGCTCGGCACTGACGTGCAGCAGCAGCGCCGGCGCGCCGACTCGCGGACACACCTTTTCCTCGGCCACCTGCTTGAATTCGAGATAGCGAATATAGAAGAAGCGATGACGCGGATTGACCTCGATCAGGAAGTCGGTACAGCCCTGGACCCGGTGGGCATAAATGTAGAGCAACTGGAACAGAGTCCCGAGCAATCGTTTCGACCGCACGCTGGGTTCGACCGCGAACTTGCCGAACTCGCAAAGGCGCGCACCGCGCTTGCGAAAGGCGGCCACCTCCTCGGGGTAGGTCTCCTCGACCGCCAGGCCGGCTGGAGAATCGACATTGACGGTCAGCGTTGCGTAGATCCGCCCGAACAACTCGGCGTTCATCGTCATCCGGTTCGGCAGCTGATCGAGCGTGGCGGCGCCGTTGTAACCGCGCCACGAGTAGCGCTTCTCGATCAGCAGGCTGGTCTCCTTCTTCTGGCGACTGCTGCCAGACAAGAGCTTGAGCTGAAACTTGTCCTTGCGCTCCGCGAACTCCTCGACGCCTTCGGTGTCTTCCTGTTCGATGCACATGGCCTGCAGTGCCAGGGTCTGGTCCATCACGGTGACTTCCGCAAGGGCCTGCGGCCACGCTGGCGAATCGTTACGCTGGGATTGCGTATAGCTCATCTTGTGGATCGACCTCCCCGCCCTGCCTTATGCCGTGAGTATCATACAGCAGCATTTCAACTCATTAATCATGCTGCTTTGGCCCTTTCAAATCAAGCACATTCTCGTGATCGTCGTCTGAATTTGTTTCAGACTGTACGCGCGCCTCGAGGCACATCAGCGCCCACGCGACGTGCTCCCGAACGAGCGCGGATGCGTTCGCCGACCGACCCCGAAGTGCCGACATGGCCTCTGGCGTGGCCGGGCCGTTGCCGAGCGCGACGGCAATGTTCCTCAGCCAAAGATCATAGCCTATTCGATATATGGCGCTACCGGCCATCCGTTCGTCGAAATCGGCTGCCGACCACGCGAACAATTCGACCAGCGCCGCCGTATCGAGATCATGCCGCACCCGGAAATCGGGCTCGGTGCTCAATTGCGCAAATCGATTCCACGGACACACGATCTGACAGTCGTCGCAGCCATAGATACGGTTGCCGACGAGCGGTCGCAGCGATTCCGGTATCGCGCCACGCAATTCGATCGTCAGATACGAGATGCAGCGCCTGGCATCGACCCGGTAGGGGGCGACGATGGCCCGCGTCGGACAGGCGTCGATGCACGCGGTGCATTGACCGCAGTGGTCGCTGATCGGCGGATCCGGGGGCAGCGCCAGATCGGTCAGGATCTCGCCGAGGAAGAAGCCCGAACCGGCATCGCGATCGAGCAGCAGGGTGTGCTTGCCTCGCCAGCCCAGCCCCGAGCGCTGACCGACCGCGACCTCCATCAACGGCGCCGAGTCGACGACGACGCGCCATTGGTGCGGCTGATCTTCCGCGATGCGCAGGGCGAGCCGCTTGAGGCGCTGGCGCAACACCTTGTGATAGTCGCGACCGAGGGCATATCGCGACACGAAAGCCAGCGAGGGCTCGGCGAGCACCTCGTTCGCAGGCCGGGCCGCGGCGAGGTAGTTCATGCGTGCGGAGATGACGCTGCGGCAACCGGGCATCAGCAGGTCGGGCCGGCAGCGGAGGCTGCCGTGACGCGACATATAATCCATCTCGCCGTGACTACCGGACGCCAGCCAGGCCTCGAGGTCACGCTCGGCGCCGGGCAGGCGGGCATCGCCGATGCGCACCGCGGCAAAGCCCAGTTCGGTCGCCCAGCGGCGAATGTCCGCGACCAGCACCGGCAGCACGCCGGAACCTTCAGATGAGGATTGTCGATGCCCGTCTGCGTCCATGAAGACGATGATAACCAGTGCCGGCTCGAACTCGCGCTCGCCAGCGAGGCGGATACCGCGGCCTTCGGTGCTGCCCTGGCCGGCGCTCTCGAGACCGGACTGATGATCCATCTCGAAGGCGATCTCGGCGCCGGCAAGACCACGCTGGTGCGGGCGGCCCTGCGGGCACTCGATTTCGCGGGAAGTGTGAAAAGTCCCACGTACACCTTGATTGAACCTTACGCAATTTCTAGATTAAACTTATATCACTTTGATTTTTATCGATTCACCGATCCTGACGAATTCCTCGAGGCAGGTTTGGACGAATACTTCGACGGTGACGGGGTCTGCATCGTCGAGTGGCCGGACCGGGCGGCGCCCCATTTGCCGCCGGCGGACGTCCGCATCCTGATCCGATTCGAGGGCACGGGTCGCAAGGTCGAGGCGCGCGGCCTGAGCCCCAGGGGACAAGAATGTTTAAGAAAAATCCGGAAGATAGTGAAACCGTAGCGCACCTGGCCGGGCGCCGCGGATTCCTGCGCACGGCCGGCGGGGCGCTGGCCCTGCTGGTCAGCCCGGTCGGCCAGGCCGCTGCCACGCGGATCCTCGCGGTCCGGGTCTGGCCTTCCGAGGACTACACCAGGATCACCCTCGAGGGCGCCGAGGACCTGCGCTTCAGCCACCACATCGTCAAGAACCCGGAGCGACTGGTGGTCGATCTCGAGGGTATCGAATTCGACAGCATCGTCGAACACCTGCCCGGCGAGATCAGCGACTCGGATCCGTTCATCAAGCTGATCCGCGCGGGTCGCAACCGACCGGGCGTCGTGCGCATGGTGGTCGAGTTGCGCAAGGAGATCTCGCCCCAGGTCTTCACGCTGAAACCCTACGCCGGCTACGGCCACCGCCTGGTCCTCGATCTCTACCCGCCCGAGCAGGAAGACCCGTTGCTCGCGTTCATCGAAAAGCGTTCGCCGGCCGAGGCAGCGGCCGGTGACGCGGCGTCGCCCGAACGCGGCAACTCGCAGCAGCAGGTATCGCGCGAGCCGCGGCGGCGGCAACCGCGGCCGCCGGTGGCCCGACTGATCACCGTGGCGCTCGATCCCGGCCACGGCGGCGAGGATCCCGGCGCGGTCGGCCGGCGCGGCAGCTTTGAAAAGAACGTCACGCTGTCGATCGCCCGCCGCCTGAAGGCCAAGATCGACGCGGAGCCCGGCATGCGAGCCGTGCTGACCCGTGACGGCGATTATTTCGTGCCGCTGTACCAGCGGGTTCGCAAGGCGCGACGCGTGCGCGCCGATCTGTTCGTATCGATTCACGCCGATGCCTTTATCCGGCCGGACGCCCATGGCAGTTCGGTGTTCGTGCTGTCGGAGCGCGGTGCCAGCAGTGCCGCGGCGCGGTGGCTCGCGAAGAAGGAGAACGACGCCGATCTGGTTGGCGGGGTCAATCTGGCCAATCACGACGGCCACCTCGCCCGTACCCTGATCGACCTGTCGCAGACCGCTGCGATCAACGACAGCATGAAGGTCGGCGCGGCCGTGCTGGCGGAGATCGGCGGCATCAACGCGCTGCACAAGGCGCGCGTCGAACAGGCCGGGTTCGCCGTGTTGAAGGCCCCGGACATTCCATCGATCCTGGTCGAGACCGCTTTCATCAGCAATCCGGACGAAGAGCGGCGCCTCAACGACCGCGCCTACCAGGACTCCATGGCCGACGCGATCCTGCGCGGCATTCGCGGCCATTTCGACCGCTACCCGCAGAGCTCTCGCTCCAAGCTCGCACTGGCCGACTGATTCGCGCGCAAAACGGGTGCCGGCGCAGGCGGTCGCCGCGCAGCGGTGGGCGTTTGGCCTATAATTGCCGCTTTTTCAAGGGCATTCATGCAGGTTTCTCGGGGCGTTCCCGCGCTCGCCTCCCACCCGGCGGTGCTCACCATCGGGAATTTCGACGGTCTCCACCTCGGCCATCAGCGCCTGCTCGGGCTGCTGCGTCAAACAGCCCACGCGCTCGGGCTGCCGGCCACGGTGATGACCTTCGAGCCGCATCCGCGAGAGTTTTTCGCGCCGGAGCAGGCCCCGGCACGTCTTGCCTCGCTGCGCGAAAAGTTGATCGGCCTGGCCGAAGCTGGCATCGATCACGCCGTCGTCGTGCGCTTCGATGCGCGCTTCGCAGCGCTGTCTGCGAGCGACTTCGTCGAGCAGGTGCTGGTGCGGGGCCTCGCCACGCGTCACCTGTTCATCGGCGACGACTTCCGCTTCGGCGCACGCCGGCAGGGCGACTTCTCGATGCTGTGTGAGGCCGGTGACCGTCACCGCTTCCAGGTCGAAGCCATGCCCACGGTCGCGGTCGCCGACGAACGGGTATCGAGTTCCGCCGTGCGCGGCGCACTGGCAGCCGGCGACCTGGCGCACGCGGGGCGCCTGCTGGGCCGCCCCTACAGCATTGCCGGGCGGGTGGTCCGCGGTGACCGTATCGGCCGCACCCTCGGCTTCCCGACCGCCAATGTGCAGTTGCGCCATCGCCGTGTCCCGCTGACCGGAATATTCACCGTCAGCGTCGAAGGGCTGGCCGCACGCGTGCTGCCCGGCGTCGCCAGCATCGGCCTGCGGCCGACGGTCAGCGATGCCGGCAGGACCACCCTTGAGGTGCACGTCTTCGATTTCGACGCCGACTGCTACGGCGCCCACCTGCGGGTGAATTTCCTCGAAAAGCAGCGAGACGAGGAGAAGTACCCGAGCCTCGACCTGCTCAAGGCGCAGATCGCGCGCGATGCGGTTCGCGCCCGCGCGTGGTTCGTGTCCAACCCCCTCTGATTTCTCGACTTCGATTCCCGTCATGGCCGACTATCGCAAGACCCTGAATCTGCCCGACACTCCGTTCCCGATGCGCGGCGACCTCGCCAGGCGCGAGCCGGGCTGGATCGCCGACTGGCAACGGCGCAAGCTCTATCAGAAGATCCGCGAGGCGTCCGCCGGCCGGCCGAAATTCGTGCTGCACGACGGCCCGCCCTACGCCAACGGCGCAATTCACATCGGCCATGCACTGAACAAGATCCTCAAGGACATCATCGTCCGCTCGAAGACCATGGCCGGCTTCGACGCGCCCTACGTGCCGGGCTGGGACTGCCACGGGCTGCCGATCGAACACAAGGTCGAAGTCACTCACGGCAAGGGTCTTCCGGCAGATCGGGTGCGCGAACTGTGCCGCGCCTACGCCGCCGAGCAGATCGAGGGGCAGATGAAGGACTTCATCCGCCTCGGGGTGCTCGGTGACTGGGACGATCCCTACAAGACCATGGCCTTCCCGAACGAGGCCAACGAGATCCGGGCGCTCGCCAGGATGGTCGAGGCGGGCTACGTGTTCAAGGGCCTGAAACCGGTGAACTGGTGCTTCGACTGCGGTTCGGCGCTGGCCGAAGCCGAGGTCGAGTACGCCGACAAGAAGTCGCCCCAGATCGACGTCGCCTTCGCTGCCGCCGACCAGGCGGCGCTCGCCGCCGCGTTCGGCATTGCGGCGATCGCCAAGCCGGCATTCGCGGTGATCTGGACGACGACGCCGTGGACGATTCCGGCGAACCAGGCGCTCAACATGCATCCGGAGTTCGAGTATGTGCTGGTGGATGCCGGCGAGCGCATGCTGGTGCTGGCCAAGGAACTCCATCAGGCCTGCCTCGAGCGCTATCGTCTCGATGGCAGCGTGGTCGCGACCGCCACCGGCCAGGCCTTCGACCGGCTCGAATTCCGCCACCCGTTCTACGATCGGCCGTCGCCTGTCTATCTTGCCGACTATGTCGGCCTCGATGCCGGCACCGGCATCGTGCATTCCGCGCCGGCCCACGGCGTGGACGACTTCAACGCCTGGCGCGCCTACGGTCGGGGCAACGACGAGATCATCGCACCGGTGACCGGTGACGGACGCTTCGTCTCCGACCTGCCGTACTTCGGCGGCCAAGGCATCTGGGACGCCAACGGGCCGATCATCGCCAAGCTGGCCGAAGTCGGCGCGCTGATGGCAAAGGCCTCGATCAGCCACAGCTACATGCACTGCTGGCGCCACAAGACGCCGGTGATCTATCGCGCGACGGCACAGTGGTTCGTCGGCATGGACACCGAGCCGACCTCGGGCCCGCCGCTGCGCGAACGTGCGCTGCGCGGGGTCGAGGCCACCCGCTTCTTCCCGGCCTGGGGCCAGTCGCGACTGCACGCGATGATTGCCAACCGCCCCGACTGGTGCATCTCGCGTCAGCGCAACTGGGGCGTGCCGATCCCGTTCTTCCTGCACAGGGAGAGTGGCGAACTGCATCCGCGCACGGTCGAGCTGATGGAGGCCGTGGCACAGCGGGTCGAGCGCGAGGGAATCGAGGCCTGGTTCCGACTCGACGCCAGCGACCTGCTCGGCGACGAAGCGGCGCAATTCGAGAAGATCAGCGACACACTGGACGTCTGGTTCGATTCGGGCACGACGCACTGGCACGTGCTGCGCGGCTCGCACCCCGACGGCCACGCCGACGGACCGCGCGCCGACCTCTATCTGGAAGGTTCGGATCAGCACCGGGGCTGGTTCCATTCGTCGCTGCTGACCGGCTGTGCGATCGATGGTCATCCGCCCTACAAGGCGCTGCTGACCCACGGCTTCGCGGTCGACGGCCAGGGCCGCAAGATGAGCAAGTCGGTCGGCAACGTGGTCGTGCCGCAGGAAGTGTCGGACAAGCTCGGCGCCGAGATCTTGCGGTTGTGGGTCGCCTCGACCGACTACTCGGGCGAGCTGTCGATCTCGAAGGAAATTCTCGACCGGGTGGTCGAAGTCTATCGCCGGGTTCGCAACACGCTGCGCTTCCTGCTCGCCAACACCGCCGACTTCGACCCGGCCACGGATGCGCTGCCGGTCGAAGAGTGGCTCGACATCGACCGCTACGCGCTGGCGTTCACCCGTCGCATGACGAGGCAGGCCGAGGCCGACTATGCGCGCTTCGAGTTCCACCGCGTGGTGCAGGCATTGCAGGTATTTTGTGCCGAAGACCTCGGCGCCTTCTACCTCGACATCCTCAAGGATCGGCTGTACACCACGGCCCCGGCGTCGAAGGCCCGACGCTCGGCCCAGAGCGCCCTGTGGCAGGTCACACAGACGCTGGTGCGGCTGATGGCGCCGGTGCTCTCATTCACCGCCGAAGAAGCGTGGGCGGTGATCGGCGGCGATGCCGACGACTCGGTGATGCTGCACACCTGGCATGCGCTGCCGGCCCAGGAAGGCGAGGAAGGGCTGCTTGAGCGCTGGCGTCTGATCCGCGAGGTTCGAGGCGACGCACTGAAGGTGATCGAGACATTGCGTGGCGACGGCAAGGTCGGCTCGTCGCTGCAGGCGGAACTCGACCTGGCGCTGACCGCCGACAAGCACGCGGCGCTGGCCTCGCTCGGCGATGACCTGCGCTTCGTCATGATGACCTCGGCAGTGCGCCTCGAAGCGGTCGACAGTGCCGATCGCGAACGCATCGCCGCCAGCCCGTCGCCCCACGGCAAGTGCGACCGCTGCTGGCACTACGTGCCGTCGGTCGGTGCCATTGCCGAGCACCCGAGCTTGTGCGGCCGCTGTGACACCAATCTGCACGGCGACGGCGAAACGCGCGGCCATGCGTGATCGGCTTTCGGAGCCGGTATCGTGAGCGCGCGCATGGCGGCGTGGCTGGCGCTGTCGGCGGCGGTGGCCGTACTCGACCAAGCCACCAAGGTGTGGGTCATGGACAGCCTGGCCTTCGGCGAGCACGTCGAGATCACGAACTTCTTCGATCTGGTGCTGGTCTTCAATCCAGGTGCGGCGTTCAGCTTCCTGGCCGACCATTCGGGATGGCAGCGCTGGTTCTTCGTCGCCCTCGCAGTCGTGATCAGCGGGTGGCTGCTGGTGCTGTTGCGCCGGCATCAATCGGAACGGCTGCTGCCTCTCGCCT
>JAGRFY010000176.1 GCA_020445765.1 Rhodocyclaceae bacterium
GCCGAAGTCAACGCCGCAGCCGCCAAGGCGAAGGGCCCGGCCCTCATCAGCGCCGGCCGCAAGGAGGTGCAGAACGGATCGGTCAGGGGCATGATCGCCGCCGACCGGGACTTCCACCGGATGATCTACGAACTGTCGGACAATCCCCTGGTCGAGCCCATCCTCGAGAGCCAGTGGACCAACACCCAGCGCATCATGGGCGAAGTGCTGCTGCGCGACGACCAGCCGCGAAACGTCTGGAAGCAGCACGAGGAGATACTCGACGCAATCGCCTCGGGCAATGGCGCCGAAGCGGAGGCCCTGGGGCGCGCCCACATTTCCCGTGCGGCCGATTTCATGATCGAACGACTGCGCCAACTCGACAGCTCGGAAGTCACCGCGGAATCGACGCGCAAGCGTCTCGCCGGCCGGCGCAAGGCCGGCACGCCGTCGTAAGCCGGCTTCGAACCTTCACATTCACGCTTGCCCGGTACTGGATGCCGAAGTCCGGATCGCGTCGACGATTCGGCAAATGCCGGCCGTCGCCTGTGACCGGCCGGCAGCAGCGCGAATCGAGAACCCGCTCGCGCCGGGCATGTCCACGCAGGACGTCTTCGCTGTGCGCTTTCGATCCGCCGCCCCGGCAATGCCGCCGGCGCAAGGACGCACAGCGGGCATTGCCGGCGACCGCCCGCCGGCGGACGACAGGGTCTGACAGGAGCGAACGATGCAAACGAGAGCGCTGGGTCGCAGCGGGCTTGAAGTCTCGGCCATCGGGCTGGGGTGCATGGGGATGAGCCATGCCTACTTCCCGCTGCCCGACCGCAAACAGATGATCGGCCTGCTGCGGGCAGCGGTCGATCGGGGCGTGACGCTGTTCGACACGGCCGAGATCTACGGTCCCCACACCAACGAGGAACTGCTCGGCGAGGCGCTCGCGCCGGTGCGCGAACGGGTCGTCATCGCCACCAAGTTCGGCTTCAAGGTCGAGGCGATGCCCGGCGTCGACAGCCGCCCGGCGCGCATCCGCAGCGTCTGTGACGCCTCGCTGAAGCGCCTGCGCACCGATGTCATCGACCTCTTCTACCAGCATCGGCCCGATCCCGACGTGCCGATCGAAGAGGTGGCCGGAACGGTCAGGGATCTGATCGGCGAAGGCAAGGTCCGGTACTTCGGGCTGTCCGAAGCGAGCGCGGAGTCGATCCGGCGCGCGCACGCGGTGCAGCCGGTGGCTGCGCTGCAGAGCGAGTACTCGCTATGGACGCGCGACGTCGAGGGCGAGGTGCTGGACACGCTCGAAGAACTCGGCATCGGCCTGGTGCCGTTCAGCCCGCTCGGTCGCGGCTACCTGACCGGCCGGATCGACGAATCGACGCCGTTGCAGTCGAACGACTTCCGCGCCACGCTGCCGCGCTTCACGGCGCAGGCGCGCGAAGCGAACAAGGCACTGGTGGACCTGCTGCAGTCGACCGCCGCGGGCAAGGGCGCCACGGCCGCCCAGATCGCACTGGCGTGGTTGCTCGCGCAGCGGCCCTGGATCGTGCCGATCCCGGGAACGACCAAGCTCGCCCGGCTGGACGAAAACCTCGCCGCAGCCGACATCGTGCTGACCGCTTCCGAGGTCGCCGACATCGGCGCCGCTGCGGCCAGGATCGACGTGGTCGGAGGGCGCTATTCCGAAGCCTTCCAGCAGATGGTGAGCCGCTGACGGAACGGCTTCGGCCACGCCGCTGCACCTCACCTGCGGCAGTGTCACCCGAGCGGCGTGCTACGCGTCGCGCCGGCGTCGTTCGGCTTCGTCCCAGGCGGTCAGCGCCTGATAGCGGTGTACGTAGCCCAGCCCCTTGCCGGCATCGGACGACAGCGCATGCTGGGTCAGCACCACGTCCACCAGGGCCGGCGCGTTGGCCAGCGCCCGGCGCAGCGCCGGCACCAGTTCGGACGGATCCTCGACCCGCTCGCCGTGCACACCGAATGCCCGGGCCATGGCTGCGTAATCGGCATATTGCAGGGTCGTGCCGACGACCCGTCCGCCGTAGTTCATTTCCTGGTCGAGCCGCTCGATGTTCCAGGCAGCATTGTTGGCGATGACGAACACCACCTTGGCGTCGTGTCGCTTGGCGCTGTCGATCTCCATCGCGTTGATGCCGAACGCGCCGTCTCCGCTGATCACCACCACCTGCCGGCCCGGTTGGTGCAGCGCCGCGGCGACGCCATAGGGCACCCCGACACCGAGGCAGCCGAACGCACCGGCGTCGAGGTAGGTGCGCGGCGGAAGCCCCATGCGGGCAAAGCTCAGGATGTCGCCGCCGTCGGCGACGGTGATCGCGTCCGGCGCCAGCACTTCGTGCAGGGCCGCGAAGATCCGGTTCGGGTGCATGCGGCCGTCCTTGCCCGCCGGCGACTCGCCCAGCGAGGCCAGATACCGGGCCGAGCGCTCGACATGGGCCTGATGCAGGGTGTCGCGCCATTCGAGCGTCTGCGCTCGTGCGCCGTCTGGCAAGGCCTCCATCAGCGCCGCCAGGGCCAGCGCCGGATCCGCCAGCATTTCCACCTCGCCCCGGCGGTTGTCCCACAGTTCTTCGGCGCAATCGGCGATTCGCAGGAAGCGGGCCTGCGGAAAGACCGCGGGCGATCCGTAGCCGAGCTGGTAGTCGAGCTTGCGGCCGACCACCACCACCAGCTCGGCCTCCTGCATCGCCCTCGCCCGCAATGCGCCGACCACGGCCGGATGCCCGGCAGGCACCAGTCCCCGGCTCTCCTGGGTATCGAGGTAGGCGGCGCCGCTGCGATCGAGGAAGCCCTGCAGCGCCTGCGCAGCGGCGCCGGCACCGCGTCCGCTGACGACCAGCAACCGACCGGCAGCGGCGATGGCCTTGGCCGCGCGTTCGATCTCGGCCGGATCCGGCGGCAGACGCCGCGGCGGCTTGCCGCGCAGGTATTCGTCGAGCACCAGCGCCGGCGCGACACGCTCACGCAGGACATCGGTCGGGATCTCGACGTACACCGGGCCGGGCGTGCCGCCGTCGCCGAGCGCCAGGCTGGCCGCCTTGTCCAGATCCCGCAGCACGTGATCGGCAAAGCGCAGGGTCCGTGCGCTGCGGGTCACGGGACGCAGGATATCCACATGCGGCACGCCCTGCAGGGGCCCGAGATCGTCCTGGGCGACCGGCGCGCAACCGCCGAACAGCAGGACCGGCACCCGCTCGAGCTGGGCGTTGGCGATCGCCGTCACGCAGTTGGTGACACCGGGACCGGCGGTCACCATGGCCACCCCGAGGGTGCCGGTCAGCACCGCGTGGGCGTGGGCCATATGGACCGCGGCCCCTTCGTCCCGCACGTCGACGATGCGCACGCCCCGCTGCGCAAGCTGATCCCAGATCGGCTGGATGTGCCCACCCTGCAGTCCGAAGACCCGGTCAATGCCGCGAGCCGAAAGGAACTCGACGACGAGTTCCGCCACTGTCCGCTGTTCCGATATCGTCATGATCTGATCCTCACCCTACGTCGAGAACGCACTACTGATTGATTCAGGAAGACGGCAACGGCTTTGCGATGCCGGCACGTGCCACGGTGTCGCGACCGCATCGGCGCATTGGCAGACACCGGGGTCATTGGCTGCGGCCGCGGCAAATCGGTGGATTGCGCAGGCGGCATGGCGAAAAGGCTCGGCCGTGAAGGCGACGGCGCAAAGGAATCGCAGAGCGCCGCCGTACGTTCTTCGATAGGCGCCAGCGGCTGCAGCCTTCCGCGAAATCTCAGGCTGTCCGATCCTTCTCCGACGCCTCCTCGGCCAGCACCTGGATGCGTATCGACTGGGACGCCCGGAGTACCTCGCGCAGAAAGAACGACAGGCCCACGACGAGCGCGATCGTCGAGCCGGCAAACAACATGCCCGCCAGCCACTTGAGTGGCACGCCAAGCATGGCCTCGAGAAACAGGACGACGATCACCGTGCAGCCGAGGAGCGCGGCAAAGGTGCACGACGTAATCGCGGCACTGGCCCATTTGCGCCGGATCTCGAGGCACGCGAGTTCCTGCTGCACCGTCTTCCGATCGAGCCGGAACGAAGAGAGATCCTGCTCCGTGAGCAGGCGCGCGCGGTCGATGATGCGCGCCAGGCGGCCTGCCATGACGTTGAGCGTTCCGGCGATGCCGGTGAGCAGGAAGACCGGGCCCAGGGCCAGTTGGATTGCCTGGGGAACATCGTTGATGTTGATCAGTGGCGTGACCATCGCTGCCCCATGAGAGCGCTGTCCATCTTGTCAGTGCGGGCGAAACTTCATCACTGCCCCGGCATCCGGCACCCGCCCGAGCGCACGCCCAGCCGGACTTTGCGAGGCGGCAGGCGAAGGCGCGGCCCATCGCCGATGCCGACCGCAGGATCCGGTCTGCGAGGGCGTGCTGCAGAAGGCCTGAGAGGAAAATAGCCCACCGCGACCCGCACGTCGATGGGCATCCGTCGCACCAGGGACGACGCCGCGAGCCGGCGATCGTGCCCACGCCGACGCCACCGCCGTCGGCGCCGTGGCCGAAGGCCCAGGCGCCCCGCAAACGTTGCGGATCGCCGATCCGTGGATTATCAATGAACGACAATGTCCATTGACGGGCGCCAGAGGGGGCGACGGCACACTTTCGGGCGGAGCAGCGATGAAGATCGAGTTCATATCGGATGTGGTGTGTCCCTGGTGCGCGATCGGCCTCCATGCGCTGGAGCAGGCGCTTGCGCGCATCGGCGAGGAACTGGCGGTCGACCTGCAGTTCCGCGCCTTCGAGTTGAATCCGGACATGGCGCGCGAGGGCGAGGATCTGCGCGAGCACCTGGTGCGCAAGTATGGCCTGGCGCCGCGGCAGCTCGAACGCGGCCAGGCGGCCCTGCGCGAGCGGGGCGCGGCCGTCGGCTTCGAGTTCGGCGAGCGCAGCCGGATCTGGAACACCTTCGACGCGCATCGGCTGGTGCACTGGGCCGGCCTCGGTGGGCGGCAGCGCGAAATGAAGCATGCGCTGCTGCGCGCCTACCACACCCGCGGCGAGAACATCGCCTCGCGCGAGGTGCTGGTCGCGCTGGCGCAGGAGGTCTCCCTCGACCCCCGGCAGGCCGGCGAGGTACTCGACTCGGGGGCTCACGGGGACGACGTCAGGCATAGCGAGCGACGCTGGCAGCGGCTCGGCATCCAGGCGGTGCCGTCGCTGCTGGTCGACGGCCGGCATCTGATCCAGGGCGGACACCCGCCCGAGGTGTTCGAGCAGTTGCTGCGGCAGCTGGACGCCGCCACAGACGAGCGAAACCGAGCCGTATGACCGTCGGCCCCGGATGCATCCGATGCCGACTGCGGCGCGCCGCGGTGCAAGGGCGGTCCCGGTCGTCAGGCTGTGGAAAAGAAGATGCCCCGGCCCTGAC
>JAGRFY010000177.1 GCA_020445765.1 Rhodocyclaceae bacterium
GCCCAGTCCACTTGGCCCTGCGCACCCGGCGGTGTCTCGACCCGGCGCCGCGCTCTACGTGCCGGCGCCGGAAAGGCACGGCGCACGTAACGCTGCACCGAGCGCAGTCCCGCCGGATAGTCGTGCTCGGCCACCAGCCAGGCGTGCAGGTCGGCGACGTTCGCCGGAACCGCTTCGGAACCGGCTTCCAGGTACGCGTCGATGGCTTCCCGGAAGCCCGCCGCCACCGGCATCTGTTGCCCCCGGCCGTCGGCGGCCCCTTCGACCGTGCGACGACGGTGATAGCGCACCGTCCCTTCCGTCACCTGCAGCAACCGCGCGATGTGCCGGTTCGAGCAACCCTTGCCAATCAAGCTTGTGATCGTCATGCGATCCTCCCATCTGAGCTTGGCCATGGCTCGGTCCTGTCGTCGTCAACAGATCCCAAACCTTGCCAGAGGGGCAAACGCCCCGGGAGGTGCGTAAATCTGGATGTCGTCTTAGATCAATTCTGGGCTGTCGCTCTACAGTTGAAGCCGGCCGCACACAGCACCGCGTGCAACGCGTCGCCGATGCTACCGGCGAGCCAGCAACGATCCATGCGGTGATCCGCCTTGAGGTGGCCGATCGCCGGTTCCACCGCCTGGCGCCGCTTGAGCCAGCGCCGCCGTTGCTTGTCCATCGACTTGTACTTGCCCCGGTGCAGGATCTCGACGTCGGGGTTGTCCGCATCGACACCGCGATAGCCCAGGTCGACAAACACTTGCTTGGGCGTGCGCCCGACGTCTTCGAGAAGGATTCCGGTCTGTTCGAGTTGCGCCGACAGCACGTGACCATCGTAAGGGTTGCCCGGAAAGGTGCGAGCGCCAACGATCAGCCCGCTCTTGTGGGTCACGGCGATGCTCGCCTTGACACCGAATTCGTAGGGGCGTCGCGCCTTTCCCTTGCCGATGCATTCGACTTCCGGTGCGTGTAGGGCATAGAGCTTGTTCTTGTCCTTTGGGCGCTGACGATGCAGCCGTGTGGCGCGCTCGACGATCGTGTCCAGGCGAAACAGCGTCGATGCCGAATCGGTCGTCGCCAGCGCACGTTTGCGTTCGACTTCGCGCAACAGGATGCCCAGGATCGTGCGCTGGCGTTTGACGACCTTGCGCAGGCGCCGGAACTGCTTGGCATGGCCGTAGCCACCGGCGCGCCGACGCAGTTCCTTGCCCTCGCGCGCAAAGGTCTGCTTGAGGGCGATGCCAGCACGCTTGGCCGCGCTGACGAGCTTGCCACGCGCAATCTCGAGCAGGCGCGAGTCGACCGGGTGGGCGATGGCCTTTTCCTGCACCGTGGAATCGACGATAACCCGCTCGAAATCGCTCGGCCGGATGGCCTTGGTCTCGACTGCGGTATCGATCGTGGCCTTGAGCAACTCCTCGACACCAGCCTCACCGATTGCGGTGCGAAAGCGCCCGATCTGCGTCGGATCGCACGGCCTTCTCGGCTCGTAATACTCCTGTCCGCTGAAGTATTGCCACACTACGTTCTCCGCCCAGCGATCGGCCACCGCCTCGTCGCTCAGGTTGAAAGCGTGCTTGAGGTAGAGGAGTGACGCCATCAGCCGGATCGACAGGCGTTTCCTGCCCGCCGGGCTCACGCCGGCGTCCGCGATCTCCACCGTCGGCCCAAACAAGTCGTCGGTTGGCGCCGATGTTCCGCTGCGAACCTCGCGCGCAAATGCCGGCGCCAGAGCCGCTTCGATCTGACTCCAGGGCATGCGACGCGCGAGCACCGCCAGCGGGTGATGCAAATCGATCATCTGATCGAGACGGGCGCGGAAAAAGTCGTCGGTGGCCAAGTTCGGTCTCTCTGAAAACTCTCAGGTATTGGCTTTATTAGACCAGTTCCTCGGGGATACTGATCCTCGGGAAACCCATGAAAGCCTTACGCCGTCTGGGCTCGCGCGGTTTTGCAGGGGCGACGATCTACTTTGGCGACGAATCGGGCATCCGCTCTGACTACCACACGGGCACGACTTGGGCGCCGCAAGGTCAGACGCCCGTGGTTCAGGCGACGGGCCGACGCTTCTCGCTGAACATGATTTCGGCGGTCAGCGCACAGGGCGAGTTTCGGTTCATGCTGCATGACGGATCGGTCGGTGCGAAGGTGTTCGTCGAGTTCCTCAAGCGCTTGATGGTCAATGCCAAGAAGCCGGTGTTTCTGATCGTCGATGGTCATCCGATCCACAAGGCCAAGATGGTCAAGAACTTCGTCGATCGCTTGGACGGCAAGCTAAGGCTGTTCTACCTGCCGCCTTACTCCCCGCACCTGAACCCGGATGAAACCGTCTGGGCTCATGTAAAGCGCAGGGTTTCACGCCAAGTGGTCGACAGTGCCGACGATATGAAGCGGCTCGCACTCGGCGCATTGCGCAGCATTCAGAAACTCCCCGATCTCGTGAAGTCATTCTTTCGTCAGCCAGAGTGCCACTACATCCTGGATGACTCTACTTCTTGAAAGGTTAGTAAGAGGCATAACTTGCTATCGCCGGCGAGATGGCGCTTTTAACATCCGGGCGCTGATTATCGTGAAGCCGGCGCGCGCTGGAAAACCTTGCTATTCTTGAGTTTCCTCGATTCTATGAACGAGGGCAGTGTGATATTAAATCTGGCAAACACGGCAAGCTCTCGCGCCAGATCTCTCGCGCCGTCATCTCGATTTAGCGCATGATGCGCACGTAAGCGACTGCTAAGTCGACAACATTTTGGTCGTCGGGTTGTGGCCGACTGATGACAGAGCGTGCTATCGGAAAGTTTGCTCCAGGCCATCTATATCAGTCCCTTTTAACCTTCGACCTTATGTAAAGCACCGCTCCGGAGCCACCCGGAGACTTTCGCTCCTGAGTCTCAAAAAGGTCAGATTTTGCGCGCACCAGATCTGATAGCTTCTTGTAGCCGTATAGGCGCGAGTCGAAATCGGGTTGGATTTTTTGCAGAAAGCTGCCGAACGTCCCTAAGTGTGCCCAGCCCGCGTCGTCAGCCGACTTTTCGAGAGCCTCAAGTAAGAACTTTTCCGGGAAGGGTGGCGTGTCTAAAGGACTGCTATTGCCAGCAGGTTC
>JAGRFY010000178.1:0-7361 GCA_020445765.1 Rhodocyclaceae bacterium
CTCCGCGAAGCGGCTTCGTCCAACTACAATTTATATCTCCAACTGCTTGAAAAAGTAGAATGGCTTTATGCAGCGTTTTACGACTCTCTGCTCAATAGCGGCGCTGGAACCGGGCTCCTGTCGACGATCTCGGGCCCTCTTGACGCAGGTGCTCACACCCTGAGCTTCTCGCGTCAGGGGCTCGCTGGACTCGCCGTGGTGGGCGGGGATCCGGCGGCCGACTTTTTCGACGTCGGGTTCGTCTCGGATCTCGAGAATCCGGAAGGCAGTTTCCTTAGTCTCCTTGGGGCCGGAGACTCACTTACCGGGCAGGTAATTCGGCTGCGAGACGATGGATCGCTGGCAGTCATCGGGGAGTTCAACATACAGGTCTCTTCTGTCCCGGAGCCGTCGCTGGCGGGATTGTTCTTTGCAGGGCTGACCTTGGTTGCGCTGCGCCACCGCAGCATTGCCCGGCGCAAGCGGACCGCACTCGAATATTGACGACAGCCTCGGGATGGCCATATGGCCAAGAGCATTGAGGCACCCATTGCCCGCGCCATTGCCGCACTGTAAACAAGACATTGCGGTTTGCCCTGCATCTGATCACTACCGTGCTCAGCCCGTCATACGCCTGCTCGCTTTGGCTCCCGGCTGGCACGAATTGTTGACCAGGTCTCAAAATAATGCGTCCTCATCGAGCCGCTTCGCAATTGTTCACGTTTCTGGAAGTCATTCCGGTCGAGTGGCTGTACGCGCGTTCGCCTAAGGCGACCGGATCTCTCGGTAACCTGCCGGTCGATGTCTCATGAGACTGACCGGCAACTTCGGGTCGGGTGCTGTCCGCGGGCGATGACGACTCAACGGTCCCTTGCAAAGTAAAGCGGCCAGCCAAACTAGAAGCGCCGAAATTTCGCGACGAATGGCGGGAGCACTCTGATACCTGTCATCCAGGCTTGTGAGGGCACCGACCGTGCCCGACCCTCAAGAGTCGTTCAGGCCTTTCAGCCAACGACAGGAATGCAGCGAAGCCGCCATTCGGGCTGCGATGTCAGAGGTCTGAACTGAGCCGCCAAGGAGTCTGTCGTCGCCCGCACCGTTCTGCGCGGAAGGCAGTGCGGCTACTTTCGGACGAAGGGGGCAGGCGAAGGCGCATGAATCTGAGAGTTGCTAACGAGGGATTAGCTTGGTCATCGCCTGAATCCCACCAAGGCCTTAAAAGAATTGCCTGTACCGTGAGAAGTGCCTCTTGAAACAGATTGAAACGCGCCCCAAATGGCTCGGATCACCACAAACCGCAGGGAGCAAATGTGGAGGAGACGAAGCCCTTTAGGGTTCTGTGCCTGGATGGCGGCGGCATGCGCGGCGCTTACCAAACAGCCTACCTGGCCACCTTTGCCGAGCGCATCAGTGAGAAGCTGAAGCTGGAAGGCTCTCGCGACGTGGGATCGGCCTTCGACCTCATCGTCGGCACGAGCACGGGCGGAATCGTGGCCTGCGGGCTTGCGGCTGGCGTGCCGCTTACGCAGATGCAAGAGCTCTATGCCAAGGCAGGG
This sequence comes from Rhodocyclaceae bacterium, assembly GCA_020445765.1. Taxonomy (GTDB): domain Bacteria; phylum Pseudomonadota; class Gammaproteobacteria; order Burkholderiales; family Rhodocyclaceae; genus Cognatazoarcus. Next base: position 1,536 of record JAGRFY010000178.1, read on the forward strand.
AAAAGGATCTTCCCGCTGCAGTGGGTTCGACCGCTGCCCATCCTCGGCAAGCTCGTTCGCGCGTTTGGCATCGGCACCATCTGCGGAGACCGGGCGCTGCGCGAGACGCTAACCGGCACGCTGGGCGACCGCACCATTGGGTCGGTCTACGACGATCGCAAGATTGCCTTGGCGGTGCCCACGCTCGATCTGGCACGCCATGCGGCGGTCGTGTTCAAGTCTCAGCATCTGAAGCGCCTGAATGGGCGAGATAACAAGCGCACGCTCGTCGATGTGTGCATGGCCACCAGCGCGGCGCCCATCCTGCGCTCGATGGCTCGCCTGCAGGAGCCAGGTGGCTCCGGTGCGACCGCAACTTATGTCGACGGCGGCCTCTGGGCGAACAACCCCGGTCTGATCGGCATGATGGAGGCGACCGAAATCCTGAAGGATCGCGGCGAGAACCGCCCCATCCACGTCTTCATGCTGGGCACATTGCCTTCCCAAGGTGGCGAGGAAATCCACTGGTGGCGGCATCGCGCGGCCTGGGGCTGGGGCTTCGGGTTGAAGGCCATCTCGGCAAGTCTGAATGCGCAAGCCGTCGGATACGACTACCTCACCAGCAAGATGGCCGAGATGCGGGGCGATGGCAGCTTCGCCTATCGACTTCCGGCTCAGTGCCCGTCCAACGAGCTACGTGACTACCTGACCAACATGGACGATGCCCGGAAGAAGGTGCTCAACGCGCTGGCTCGCCAGGCGATCTCGGATGTGGATTTCGCGTTCGCCTCGACAGCCAGAGAGATGCAGGAGTTTCGTTCCACCCTGGCCACCGCCAGAACTCACTCATCGGCTACCAACCAGGAGCAGAACACCAATGGCTGACATCGACTGCAACAGCGAGATGACGAACTTCCATCGGGACAACGTCACGCTCTCGAAGAATCAACAAGATGAAATGCGTACGCGCCGAAACGCAGGTCGAACACGCCTGGAAAATGGGCTCATCGAGGCCGAGAAGCCGCAACCCAAGGAAGTTGAGTCGCAAGGTTCGTACATGATGCGCACCATGGTGCAGGACGACGCCAATGACTACGACATCGACGACGGGGCTTACTTCGCGACCGACGATCTTAAGGACGAAGCCGGCGCGGCGCTGACACCAAAGGCAGCGCGCCAGCGAGTATGTGATGCGCTGTCCTGGGATGGCCGCCTCAAGCGTGAGGCCACCGTCAAGCGCAACTGCGTTCGCCAGGTATACGCTGCTGGCTATCACATCGACATCCCGGTGTACCGCATCGTCAAGACTAAAGACGAGAACGACGATCCGGTGGAGCACTACGAACTGGCAAGCGGCGATGAGTGGACCCGCTCCGACGCCCGAGCGGTGACCCGCTGGTTCAAGAGCCTGGTGGGCGAATTGAACGCCGGCGAGTCGGACGGCAGCCAGATGCGGCGCGTCACCAAACTGACCAAGAAATTCGCGCGCCGTGCGGGATGGAAGGCCAAGACGACCAGCGGGATCTGCATCACCAAACTCGTCGTCGACGATTTCCAATACAGCGCCCATCGCGATGACAAGGCGCTGCGCGAAACTTGGAAGGCCATCGACAAGAAGCTGCAGAAATCGACCGAGATTGACCATCCCGTGCTGGCCAACAAGCTGGCGCAAGCGGGTGACGCAGCCGTCACCTTTTTCCGCACCTGCTTGAGCGGTGCGCTTAAGACACTGGAGGTGCTGGACACATCCGATTGCTCCCGCAAGCAGGCGCGGGAAGCGTGGGACGACGTGTTCGACACCGACTTCTTCAGCAAGCAGCCGGACAAGAAAGACGACGATGGCGGCGGTGGTGGCGGTAAGAACGGCAACGGCGGGGGCAACAAAGGCTCGGCCATGGCGGTCACGTCGGTCGAGACGGCACGACGTAACGATGGTGGCGGGAGGTTCGGCTGAGGACCGAGGCAGAACGCGCCCTGACCGCGGGTGAGATCGAAGCTGGCCTCGAGCAGCAACGCCCGGGCAAGTGGCAGCGTCTAACGGCGGCCGAGCTGGACAAGCTCCAAAAGGGGTTCGTAGCTGGCTGGCGGGTGAATATCCCTGCGGGCTCGCTGGAACTGAAAACGGCCGACCACCTGGTGCTGGCAGTCGACGCCGCGTTCCCCAACTCGCAGCCCCGGATCTTCGCGCCAGCTGCGGGGAGCGACTATAGCTGGCCACACGTCGAACAGGCCGGGCTGCTGTGCTTGCGGTCCAGCAGGAACTCCGTACCGATTGCGGACCGGGTACAGACGCATCTTCGCGATGCGGAGGAACTCCTCAACTTTCCGGAACCCAAGCGGCGCGAGGAGTTCGAGCGGGAGTTCACGGCCTACTGGTCGCGTCGGGCCACGAACAGCGCCGACCGGGCACGCGTGTGGAGCCTCGTCACCCCAGGTGGCGTCACGCGCGAGGTGGTGTACTTTTTCGATGCAAGGTCCAACCGCCATGTCATTGCCGATGACAAGGAAGCGCTCAAGCGCTGGCTTCGCAATTCGGGCGCCAACCCTGGCGACAAGCAGATCTACCCGACCTGGCTGTTCCGCCTTTCGCAGCCGTGGACGCCGCGCGAGTTTCCGGAAACCGGCCACGAAATCACCAAGTTGCTCCCGCAAGACATCGTCCGAAAGTGCCTGGAGCCTGGGCTGCTGTCGCCGTTCCTTTTCGAGGTCGGCACCAAGACCGGCACCGCCTTCGCGGCGGTGGTGCTGCGAGGTGCCGAGCGGCGTGATGTGATCAAAGGGTTTCGGCACATGTCGAAGGTGCCTGCTGCGCGCATCGTGGGCTCATACGCGAGGCGACCAGTCGAGCGCTGCAAGGTTGCACGTGTCGACGGAGCATGGGTTCACGGTCGCGATCACCCTTCGAGCTATACGTTGGTCAAGAACCGCAAGGTGGCCATCGTCGGCTGCGGCGCCATCGGTGCAGCGGTGGCGCGCCTTCTCGCCCAGGCCGGAGTGGGCGAACAGATCTTCGTTGACGCCGACAGCCTGTCGACGGCTAACGTTTCTCGGCATCCGCTGGGCATGTTCCACGTTGGCATCAACAAGGCCTCGGCGCTGAAAGAGCACCTGCGACGTGAGTTTCCTCACCTGACGTTTGACCACGCGTTTCCCCACCGCGTCGAATGGCTTAGGTCCAAGGACCTTGACCAGCTGGCCAGCGCCGACTTGATCATCTCGGCGGGTATCGACTTCGACGGCGAGGCTGCGCTGGACCATTGGCGACGAAGCCTGGCACGCCCCCCTGCGCACCTCAGCACCTGGGCCGAGGCCTATGCGGCCGCAGGGCATGCCGTCTTGCTCTACGGTCAGACGTCGATCCTGGCGGGGTTTGACGGCGAGGAACGGCCGAACTTCCGGTTGACAGATTGGCCGAATGAATCTGGGGCGCTCATCGTGGAGGCGGGGTGCGGCAACAGCTTCCAGCCCCATGGCGTGATCGATTTGCATCCCACAGTAGGGATGGCCGCTGGGCTGGCACTCGATACACTGCTGGACAAGGTACCTGACTCGTGCCGCCGCGTTTGGATGGGCGACCCTGCAGTAGTAGAAGCCAACGGCGGCATACTGAGAGAAAACTTCACCGAACGGCTGACGATGCGTGAGTTTGTATGGCCATGATCTGTTCGTTTGCAAAGCCTATGCCGAAGCACTCGATCGTCGGGCATCTCGCCGACACCTCTCAAACGCTATCGATTGCCCGACTGGCCTTGCAACACGTCAGCCGACACCGACAGTCCACCCCTTGGGCGACCGAGGCTGGCGGCCAGCTGTTCGGAACGCTCAATGCCGCACAGGTCTGCGTGACCGAGGCCTCCGGCCCGTATGCCGGCGACGAGCGCTCTAGGTATCGCTACCGCTCCAACCCCGCTGCCGCCCAGCGCGCGATCGAAGACCGACACAAGAGGGGGCTGCTGTACCTGGGCGAGTGGCACACGCACGCCGAAGACTGCCCCAGCGCTTCGGGGCTCGATGACGACGCCATGCGCCGCCTGATCGCCAGTTCGCAGCTGAACAGCAACGCGCTGTTGATGATGATCGTGGGTCGAGCACGAAGCGCAGCAGGTCTAGCGGTGTGGAGCGTCTCCAATGAGGCCGCTCGCCGATGGATTCTCTGCGCGAGCCCGGAGGAAACCTGACATGAGCATCGGCGTCGCGCTTGTCATCGCCATGCTTCGCCAACTCCGAGCGGATGCGCTGCTCAGACTGGCTTGCCCAAGCATAGTCGCACGGCTATTCGCGTGACCGGGAGCGACTGCTTTCGCGCACTGCAGTCACTCACCGGTCAAGCTCGAACGGCAGCAGCCTGCTCCCGACGTTCAGTTGGAAAAGTCGAGCGGCAGGTCATGGCCGCGGGATGTCCGACGCGACCCTGGGCCCGCCGACCAGTACGCCTTCGAACCTGCCGCTCAAGCGAAAACATCGATTAGAGCGTTCCCAAGGGCCGCTGCCGCGCCGTTGGCTCTCCCGACGAATGTCCGGTCTGGAAATGGTCGAGCGGCGGCAATGGCCGAGAAGTACTCGTTCAGATCCTCGACCGAACGGGCACCGCTTCGACCGCACGCAACGCGTTCCATTTGGCGCAATTTTTGATGCTGTCACACCCAAGGGTGATGTTGGGGGGCGACTGAAGGCTAACGAAATCGGCGATCATCGGGTAGATCGGCTTCTCCAGCTAGGCATAAGCTCGTGACTGGCCGGCACGCAGCGGAGAACGAATCAGACGTTCTGAAGCTCAGGCGTCCGCGTGCGCCCCGGCAGCAGAACGCTCACGAGGCGCGCGCAGCTCGATGCCCTCGACCCGCCCAAGACACAGCGTCACGTCATCCGCCACGACCTGGAAGCCCGGCACTTCGGTCGCGGCACCCTCCGGCGTGTACATGAACTGGCGCAGGCTACCCTCAACGCGCACCCGCGCACCCTTGCGCAATACACGGGCGGCATCCTCGCCACGCTGGTCCCACTGGGACACCTGCAGCCAGATGCCACCGCGCTGGCTGTACTCGTTGGTGTCCGCGTCATACGCGTAGTCATCAAAGAACACGCGCATCTCGGCGACGGTACGGTCTTCCCCCTTGACCTTGACGTGTTTGAGCGTTGGCGCATCGGCCAGATTGCCCTTGCCGCTGAAGTTGTTCGGCATTGCACTCTCCTGTTGGCACTGATAATGGAGGATCCGCAAGCGGGTGCCAGCGCCCACGGACCAAACGATCGCGTTGCCTTCATTCGGGCTCACGTCCCACTTGGCAGCCGAACCGGCCTGCGCCGCTTGCCGCCCTCACGGACGCGCGCGCTCGCTGCTCGTCCGCGTTGAGCGAAATCGCCCTCGCATTGATCTTCCGATACCAGCCCTTGAGCTGGGGCGACAGGCGATCGAAATACCCCTCGATCTCCGACCATGCGATGTGGCCGCCCCGAACACCCATGTTGCGCCAGCGCAGCGACCACTGACCCGAGGCCCCGCGGCGATGCACCGTGAGATAGAAGGTTCGGCTCCTGACCGTGCTGGTGATGCGCGCCAGCGCCTCTTGCGCCTGATGCACCTTGTCGAGGTCCGCCTGTGCGCGCTTCACTTGTTGCCTGCCCCCACCCCTACCCGTAAGGCCCTTTGCGTCAACGGCTCGCCGACAAGGACGCCAGGCTGCGGCTGACCCGGTTGCAGCACGGCCCGGCAGGCTGCTGACAGCGATTGCGCCACGCCCTCGCCCACCGTCACTCCACTAGTCCCGCGTCACTTGCCTCATCCCCAGCTGCGACAGCCTCTCGTTCGGCTGCTTCAAGCTCAGCTGCGACACGCTCGAGCAAGGC
>JAGRFY010000178.1:7387-15498 GCA_020445765.1 Rhodocyclaceae bacterium
TGCGAGTGGCGCGGCGTCAGGCGCCCGGCAAAGATGTCGGCAGGCACGACCCCGAGAATCGCTGTCACAGCCTCCGTCCGTTTGCTGGCCACTGGATCAGCGCCGGGCAGGAAATCCGCGCGCTGCAGGGGCAACAAATCCGGTTTCGTGAGGTAGCGCTCAAAGCGCGCGATCTCCTCGAATGCGGCACGGATCGTCCGGGTGTGGCGCCGGACCACGTCGCGACCCTGAACGTCCGAGAAGCGGTTCTTGCGCACCAGCGTCTTGACCACTCGAGCGAAGAGGTCGAACTCGGCGATCAGTTCGGCGATCGCGTAGCCGTAGGGGCTCTTGAATCCGAGCGCCACCTGTTTCGGTTCGCGAGAGCGCAACACCACGAAGCGCAAGCCCTTGGCCTGCAGCCGCTCGATCTCCTCGCGGTACTGCTCGGCCTGGCGTTCCAGGTCTTTCTGCAGCCGGGTCAGGCGCTCGTCGGCGCGTAGCAGCGCCCAGTCGGCGTAGGGGTTGTCGTTGGCCGAGAGCAGCCACAAGGCCTTGAGGCTCGAGGCGATGCGCTTGCCGCCCGGGATCGCCGAGAGTCGGCCCTCGGGATCTCGCCGACGGCCCATGAACATCCGGAAGCCCTCCTTGGTGTGGAGCTCCATGATGTCCACGCCGTCATCGACCAGGGCACCCAGGTCATGCATCTTGCCCGCCTCCTGGGGCGCCACCTTGGATTCGGCCCCGGCGCTCACCCGGTACTCGGTCTGCATGCGCTCGAAGGCGCCCAAGCGCTCGAGATAGAGCTCATAGCGCGGCCAGCGCGGATCGCCCGCATCCGGATCATCGGCGTCGATCAGGTCCTTGAGCAACTCAGCCTCCTTGTCGAGGCTGTAGCCGTCCTGGAACGGCGAATCCGCCGAGCGCTCGAAGACGATGGGCTCGCCGCCCAGGAAGGCAGGACTGGCGATCCCGGGTTGATCGGCGGCAAGCCCGATCTTCGCGTCGTTGGCGCTCTCGGAAACGCGCATCTGGGGGGCTTTGACATTGCTCATGGCTCAGTCCTCTGGGTTGCTTGAGGCAATCGATTCGGCTGTCGCAGGATCCAATGAGTCCGCGCGCAGGCGCTGCAGTGCCGGAATCGGCGTCATGCCGGGAATCAGCACACCTTCCGGCAGCGGTTCGGAAAGCAGGCGGCGAAACGCATCGCCATCGACCCGGTAGCTGGTCACCACCCTGGGCTGTGTGCTCACCTCGATCAGCCCGGCGGCCGCCAGTCGCTTGATGGCGCGCTCGGCGACCTTGAACGGAAGATGGGCGCAGCGTTCGCTCAGCGCGCGGTAACTCGCCTTGACGAAGCCGCGATCCGCGTGCATCTGCAGCAGCGAGAACAGGATCGTGGCCGCCGCGTAGTCTCCGCTCAGCTGGCACAGGATTCGCGCAAGGACATCGCTTTCGAAGTTGTGCCCGTCAGGCACACCGTTAAGTGACTTAACGCTGTGCCGCTTTGGCACAGCGGGGCTTAGCGTCGGCATCTCAGTTTTCTCCTGAATTCGTCGAGTTGTTCGCTCACCTGCTCGGGCAACGGCCCGCGGCGAGTCGGCTCGCCTGAGTTGTGGCCCGCGGCAAGCTGCACGGGAGCGCCGAGCGGACGCTCCAGCACCGTCGCCCGCGCGGCGGCGATCTCGGCCTGCTTCTGCCGCCCGCTCGCCACCTGCAGGGCCAGGGTGGGCACGAACCGGTTGCTGCGTGCCGCCGCGACGATGCCGGCGAGGTAGGCGAGCGGATTGGGCATCTGCTTGGCGGGGTTGCGTCGCTGGCCAACCCATTCGTCCAGCAGCAGCTGCCGGATCGTTGGGTCGGCGCCTGAGAGGATTTCTCGCGCCGCGCTGCGTTCGATCTCGGGAACGATGTCGGCCCAGAGCAGCTCGGCGCTCCGAGCGCGATCGGCGCCCCACTCTTGCAACGTCTTCGTTGCCTGACTACCAGCTTTTCCGTCGGGGGTGCCATCCCCTTCGATAGGCGTTGTCGGTAGTAGGAGAGCTATATAACTCTGTGTACTTAAACCCTCTATGGAGTGGCCCTTTTGTCGAATCATGTTTGGCGCTTTGGGCAACTCTGGGATGGCGGATTCCGCCATTGCTGTTTGGCGCTTCGGGCAACTCCGGATTGGCGGATTGCGCCATTGCTGATTGGCGCTTTGGGCAACGCGGGAATGGCGGAATCCGCCATTCTTGCTTGGCGCAATGGTCATTACCGGATTGGCGGATTCCGCCACTCCCGCGTATCCAGGGGCTTGTGGCGCCGCATTCGCATCGGCAGGCGTGCTTTTCAGGAGACTCAGCCGATGCGCGAGTGTTCGGTGGGCGATCCGGGTGAGCTTGCGTGGCGGCACGCCTTGGGCCCAGCGTTCCTCGACCAGGCCGCCGGACACGAGCCTGGTTCGCGCATTGCGCAGGCTCTTCGCCCCGAGGCACAGGCGCTGCCCCGAGGCCTGGATCGGCAGATCCATCCAGCCCTCCGGATTCGCCGCGGCGCAGCGCTCGCCGCGCATCGCCATCGAGCGCATCGACATGCACAGGTGGGACAGATAGAGGCCCGCCGTGACGCTGCCGCTCACCGTGGCCAGCGGCCGGAAGAACGCGACCGGACGACCCAGCAGGCGTCGAAGTCGTGTGTTGTCCCATTGCCATGCGGCTTCCGGCTCGCCCAGATGAATCGCCAGGCCGCGGCCGAGCTCGTCGAGATTCACCTTGTAGTGAAGCCGAGCCGGCATCCCCGCCCGGCGCTGTGAGACGAAGTTGCGCCCCACCAGCGTGCGGCGCGCGCTCTCCTGCTCACGTCGCGACAGCCCGGTCGATCCGAGCCAGTCGCGCGCGGTGTGCCAGAACCAGCTCTCGCGCTCGGGATGCTCGGCCAGAAACGTGCGTGTCCAGTACAGCGCCTGCCCCAGCAGCAGGGCGCACTTGACACTGCCCGTGAGCTCGGCGAGCACCGGGTAGAACTGGACATAGCGCTGCCCGAGCAGGCCGAGCAAGGCCTGGCTCTGGGCGAGGCCCTGTGCGCCCGAAGTTCGCGACGAGGGCTCAGGCGTCTCGGGTGTCCTGGGGCGCGTCATCGCCCCACCATCGACTTGGATCCGTGCACACCGTGGGCCTGTGCCTCGATCAGCGCGAGCAGGCGCAGGCAGTCCACTCGGAAGGTGAGCGGCAGGTTCATGCCGCGGCGCTCTTCGAGCAGCTCGAGCGCACGCAGCCGTTTGCGCGCCGTCTCCTGCTCGCGCCGGGTGAGCCCGGTGTCGCGCTGCCACTCGTCCTGCGACTTGCTGAACCAGGCATCGTCGCCCGCCCGGCGCTCCTCGAGCGCGTAGAGCGCATACGAGAGCCACAGAGCCGCGGTGACGCTGCCCGTGATATCCACAAAGATCCGGTGAAAGACAATCGGCGCCTGCCCCAGGATCTCGAGCAGCACGGCGGGCTCGATCCCGGCATCGGCATCAAGGCGCACTGTCGGGCGCTCGGAGAGCTGGCATTGGGCAGGCATCATCAGGGCCCCGTGAAGCGGACTTTACGGGGGACACGCGCGCCATCGGTGGCCGCGTCGAACTCATGCACGGTGTGCCACAGCGACCCGATCGAGTAGTCGGGAAAGCGCTGGTGCAGGACCATGAAGCGCTCCTTCTCGTCGTGCGCGGCGGCGATCTCTGGCCACGCCGCGTGGACCGCGTCGCGAACCTTCTCTGGGGGCAGTTGCGGACGTCCCCGGCTGCTGAACTCGGCACAGAGGGATTCCCTTTGCGCGCGCAGCTCGGCGCCGCTCAGCTTGAAGGCACGCACCATGAGTTCGGGCGGTGCGCCGTGGCGAATGTGGTACTCGACGATCCGGCGGTCGCGCGCGATCGCATCCAGACGCTTGAAGGCGACGCGCAGGCCACCCGAATCCAGCGTGAGCCCCAGCGCCAGCGGCATTTCAGCCACGCGCAACATGTCGCGCACACTGCGGTGGCGCAGCGCATCCAGCAGTTCGGGCTCGATCCCCTCGTCGAGCAGGGCCTGAAGATCGCCCTCCTCGATGAGGGAGACGAGATACTCCAGCAGTAGCCGGCGGATGTGCGCATCCTTGATCGGAACCATGTCTGACCTCCTCAATCTTGTTGTCAGCTTCCGCGGCACTCAAGCTGCGCCTGCCCAGTGCCGGGGCGCCTGTGTTCATGGCGCGCTCGCATGGATGGGGGCGCTCGCTTCGCCGTCGAGATAGCGGTTCGTGGTGGCGCTGAACGCGGCGTGGTAGCTGCGCATCAGGGCACCGAGCCGTTGCCAGCCGATGGGCTCGCACAGCAGATTGGCGACGTCGTGCGCACCCATGCCATGCACCCCGAATTCCCCGGTGATGCCCATGCAGCTCTGGGCGTAGCGCGTCTCGAAGCTGCCCGAGGGATCCAGGGGATCCTTCTCCACCAGCTGGCGCCACGCACTCGCCGCCGGCATCCGCTTGGCCATGCCGATCTCCAGCTGGCGCGAGAGCGCCACCAGGTACAGATAGGCCGCGCGACGCAGGTTCGGATCCATCGCCGGGTCCGCCGGCAGCAGCTCGAAATAGTCGTTCGGAAACTCCATGTAGAAGCCTTGCGGCATCGCCTCGTGCAGACACAGCAAGGCCTCGATCTGAAACGCCGCAGCGAATGCCAGAAGTTCGTCGAAGAAGCCGGAGCCGCACTCCTCGGTCGGCGCGGGCGCCACGGGCTGAACATTCGGTGCCGGCTGAACGACCGGCGGGCGCTCTTCGGCAGGTGGTGCAGCTGGGGACGCGGATCGCGCAAAATGCGAGGCAGGCTCAGCGTTGCTCACTCGAACTTCACCAGGTTTGATGGCCGCCACGGCATCGGGTGCTCCGTCCGATTCGTCAGCCCCACGCGCGATGACGTCCTTGATTCGTGCGCTCGACGGACTCCCGCCGCTCGACGCGATCCCGACAAGAACGTCCTTGATGCGGGTCAGGTCGACATCCGCCTGCCGGGCGAGGGCCCGATCCATGTCGTCGAGGAGACGCTGGGTTTGCACCGCATCGAGCGCGCTGGCGCGCGAAACATCGTCGGCGGCGACGTGGCGCGCGGCCGCGGCATCGACGATTCCCCTGAAGGCGTCCCGATACGCGAAGGGATCGAGGTTCAGCGCGCTGACGATTCTCTCGACGCGGGCCGCGTGCGCGCGGATCGCGTTGACGTTCTCGTGGGTGAGCGCCGGGCCCAGCGCCGAGAGCTCGGCGACGGCATAGAGATAGTTCATCGCCGCCACCGCGCTGACCTTCATGCCCAGCGCCTTGGCTTCGAGGCCCAACTCTCTGAGCGTCAAGGGCGTGCCCCCCAGTGCCTCGAGCTCTTCCTTGAGGAGCACGAGGCCCCCGGCCTTCTCGAAGAAGGTGGTGTCGGCCCGCGCTTCGTTCTCGATCAGGTGCGCGGCGATGATGTCGGCTTCGCTCACCCATTCGTGATAGGTGACGTTGATCCACTCGTAGCGCGCCTCGCGCGTTTCGCGCCACAACTCCTGCACGATCTGCAGGCGCGTATTGCCACCCATGTAGAGCATGTAGCGCTTGGCGCCCGGGCGACGGGTCACCGTAAGCGGCCCGTGCAAACCACCGCGCTCGACGATCGAGTCGCGAATCTCGGTGTAGCGCGGATTCACGCTCCGCCTCGGATTGCGATCGTAGAGATCGACTTCCTCGCAGCGCAGGCGCATGAATCCGGGATAGTCCGCCTCGGCCTTGACGGCGACGGCCGGATCGCCGAGCCCCGAGGCGAGACTCTCGAGGGTGAGCTTCTTGCGAAGCTCCTCGGCCGATGGCCGCGCGGCGTTGACCCTGCCCTGCCGTTGCATCCGTTCGGCGAGTTCCATGATGCTGACCGACTCCGGAATCCGTGACTTTGCGCCGCTCATGGCGCCACCCCCGCGCAGGCTGCGGCGTCCACCGGTGCTTCGGCCACCGGTTCGAAGTTCGCGGCACAACACCCATCGAGGCTCGGGATCAGCTCCCACAGCAGCGCGTGCATGGTGCTTCCTGCACGCGAGGGGTCGAGCCAATGCACGGGAACCTGCGCGGTGGCCGCCTTGCGATACGCCACCGCGTGGGGGACGGCAGTACTCAGGACACTCACCCGCCCGCGCAGCGAGACGAATTTCTCGCGAATGACCTTCGCGATGGTTCGGGAGTCGTTGGTGTGCTCGAGCCGATAGATCGCCGCGCGCATGGCCGGCACAGTGATCCCGAGCGCGCTGCTGGGCTCGAGGCGGTCGAGCAGCTCCTGGGTGCCGGACGTGAACTCGCGAGCCGAGAGGATGTCGGGCGAGACCGGCGAGATGAGGATGTCGGAGGCCAGCACCGCGGCGTCCTGAAGATGGCCCACCGCGCCCTGGGTGTCGATCAGCACCACGTCGTAGCGCTCGTTGATCTGCGGATTGCGCAGCGCGAGCTTGATCCGCACCGCGCGGTCGATGCGCGTCGCGAGCCAGTTCTGAAGCGAGCCTTCGGGCGCATCGGCGGCGATCAGATCCAGCCGACCATCGGGATTGAGCGCCTGCGCGGGCGAGCGCTCGGGCAAGGCGATGGTCGAGATGCAGTCCTCGCCAATGGTGCCCTGGGTGATCATCCGGGTGAGGCCGTGGGGCGCGCGCCGGGCAATCGGGAAGTAGCGCGTCAGGCTCGGCTGCACGTCGGCGTCGATCATCAGCACGCGCATCCCCAGATCGGCCAGCAGCGCACCCAGATTGGCCGTCAGCGTCGTCTTGCCAACGCCACCCTTGGTCGAAACGGTTGCAAAGACAATCACAGCGCAATGCCCTCCAAAGCTTGGTGACGTGCGCCGCACCATGCGACGAACACGCGATCGATTGCGCGCAATGGGTTTTCCGTCAACGGGAAGATGCCGGCCGCCGATGGGGTAGGCACACGGCTCGCGTGCCACGGCCCCGCCTGCACGGCACTATCAGAAGACAAGGACGATCATCCTCGTCGATCACACAGTCCATCCCGCTCATGGTCAAAGTAGGAAGCACGAATTACATTGTCAACACGAAAGCGTTTTGCATACGACGAACGGTGCTTCGCGATCGCGCTTCCGCTCATTGAGATCCTCCTCAGGCCGTTTCGACGCTCGCCAGCGCCTGGATGCAGGGGTTCGTCGGCGGCACCGGGTTGAACCAGCGCTCGGGGTGCTCGATCACCACCGCGGCCAGTTTCCCGGCCTTGACGCCGCCGCGCTTGAGGACCGCGAAGGCGTGGATATTGGTCCGCCCGGCGCCCACCAGATGCCAGCGTGCGCGCAGCACTTCGCGCTGAATCACCGTTCCCTGCTTCTCGGCGGAGCTTGCCCCGCGCTCTCCCCCATCGGCGGACAGCGCGGCGAACTCGCGAAAGACGCGCGGCGAGACCAGCAGCATCCCGAGCGCGACGAAGTGCACCATCGCGCCGGCCTCGTTGTACTTGATGCTGCCATCGCCCACGCCGCGCTGAAGCCAGGTCATGAATTCGAGCGCAATCTCGCCCGGCTCGGCGTCGCCGGCCAGGGGCGGGACCTCGACATAGGGCACCACCGGTCTCGCGCTTACGCGCGTCTTGCGCACCCGCCGTTCTTCGTCGGTGGCGGTGTCGTCGTCGTCCAGCAGGTCCTCACCGGCGTCCGGGGGCGAGGGGATTTCAGGCGCGCTCGGCGTGGCCGTCTCTGCGGGCTTGCCTACAGTCGTAGCCTCATGCGCCGGCTTGGGCGCGGGGATCCCGGTGCCCGCCTTTCGTCGGCTCGCCGCGCTCGTCTCGCCCTTCGCGGTGGCCGCCGGGGGCCCGGGCGCCTCAGGGCTCGCCGAGTTGCGGCCCGGGAGAATCGTGACCGAGCCCTGAAAGCTCGACGGGTAAAGGCTCTCGAGCTCAAAGAGCTTGGCCAGGGGAAACTTCAGCACGGCGAGCTCGTGGCTGTAGCCGGCGCCGTCCACCCGCACGTACCAGATCGCCTGTCCGGTCTCGGGATGCGGCTCGAGCACCGCGTAGTCCTGCCAGGCGTCGAAGAGGCGATCGTTCTTGTTGGCGCCCGGTACGCTGTCGGTCGCGTCCGGCTCACTGTGTCGCGGCCGACCTGAAAGCGG
>JAGRFY010000179.1 GCA_020445765.1 Rhodocyclaceae bacterium
GTGGCGGGCAGGAAGCCCTTGTCCGTGTCCTCGGCGTAGATCCGTGCCTCGAGCGCGTGGCCGTGGATCTGCAGTTGTTCCTGGGTCAGCGGCAGCGGCTCGCCGGCCGCCACCCGCAATTGCCATTCGACCAGGTCCTGGCCGCTGATCATCTCGGTCACCGGGTGCTCGACCTGCAGCCGGGTGTTCATTTCCATGAAGTAGAAGCTGTCGTCAGGCGCCGAGATGAACTCGACCGTGCCGGCGCCGACATAGCCTACCGCCCTGGCGGCCTCGACCGCGGCCTGGCCCATCGCCGCGCGCCGCGCCGCCGTCATGCCGGGCGCCGGCGCTTCCTCCAGCACCTTCTGGTGGCGACGCTGCACCGAGCAGTCGCGCTCGAACAGGTACACGCAGTGGCCGTGGGCGTCGCCGAAGACCTGGATCTCGACGTGGCGCGGGCGGATCACGTATTTCTCGACCAGCACGTGGTCGTCGCCGAAGCTCGATGCCGCCTCGCGCTTGCACGAGGCCAGCGCCTCGGCGAAGTCGGCGGCGCGCTCGACCAGGCGCATGCCCTTGCCGCCACCGCCGGCCGCGGCCTTGATCAGCACCGGATAGCCGATCGCCTCGGCCTCGCGGGCGAGCAGCGCCGGTTCCTGGTCGTCGCCGTGGTAACCGGGGGTCAGCGGCACGCCGGCCGCCGCCATCAGCTTCTTGGCTTCGGACTTCGAGCCCATCGCGCGGATCGCCGAGACCGGCGGCCCGATGAAGACGATGCCGGCGGCGTCGCAGGCCTCGCAGAAGGCCTCGTTCTCGGACAGGAAGCCGTAGCCCGGATGGATCGCCCGGGCGCCGGTCCGGTGTGCTGCAGCGATGATGCGCTCGATCACCAGGTAGCTCTCGCGGGCCGGCGCCGGGCCGATCAGCACGGCTTCGTCGGCCAGCCGCACGTGGCGGGCATCGGCGTCGGCCTCGGAATACACCGCCACGGTCTTGATGCCCATGCGGCGGGCGGTCTTGATCACCCGGCAGGCGATCTCGCCGCGGTTGGCGATCAGGATCTTGTCGAACATGCGGTCTCCGTCATTGTCTCGTCCCGGCCGGCAGCGTCGGCGGAAGGTTTTCGAGTCGGGCACGCCGCGGCCGCAGCAGCCGGCCGAGGAATCGCCACAGGGCTGCGATCAGCAGGCCGGCGACCACCAGGAACAGCAGCAGTCCGCCGACGAACAGCAGCGGCTGCGTGAACAGTGCCCACAGGCCGCTGGCGAACAGCACATCTTCGCCGAACGAGGCGAGCAGGTTGCTGGCCGGTTCGGGCGAGGTATTGATCGCGGCACGGGTGCCGGCTTTGGCGAAATGGGTGCCGGCGGCCAGCGAGCCGCCGAGCAGTCCGGCCAGCAGCTGGGCACCGGCGGAGTGGTCGCCGAAGGCGGCCGCGGCCAGTGCCGCGCCGGCTGGAATGCGCACGAAGGTGTGGATCGCGTCCCACAGCGAATCCATCCACGGCAGCTTGTCGGTGAGGAATTCGGTCACCAGCAGCAGGCCCGAGATCGCCAGGATCAACGGATGGGTGAGCACGTCGAGGCCGCCGGGCAGCGTCACCCCGCCCCAGCGGCCGACGGCGCCGAGCGCGAACACCAGCGCGTACAGGCGAAGTCCGCTGGCCCAGCCGATGCCGGCCGCCAGTGCGGTCAGCGAGGCGATGTCGACCGGCAGGTCGTGCCAGTCGAGCAGCGGCGCGAGGCCGTCGAGCGCGGCGGCGAGTTCGGTTGGCAGCAGGCTCATCGCGGTCGCCGCGCTCACGCCTGCCAGTCCGGCCGGCGCTTGTCGAGGAAGGCCGCCAGTCCTTCGCGCGCCTCAGGCGTCGCCCGCAGTTCGGCGATGCGATGCGCGGTGTCGGTCAGCAGGGCCTCGTCCACCGGCTGGTTGGCGATCGCGCGGATCAGGTCCTTGGCGGCGAGCTGCGCCCGTGGCCCGCCGGCGAGCAGCGCGCTGACCTGGGCCAGCACGGCATCGTCGAGGGCGTCGTCGGCCACCGCCTGATGGGCGATGCCGATCTCGACGGCGTGCACGGCGTCGATGCGCTCGCCGCTCTGGAAGTAGCGGGCGGCCTGGCGTTCGCCGATCGCGCGCAGCACGTAGGGGCTGATCGCGGCCGGGATGATGCCGAACCGCACTTCCGAGGTGGCGAACACCGCCCGTTCGCCGGCGATGCAGATGTCGCAGGCGCAGGCGAGGCCCATGCCGCCGCCCAGCGCCGCACCGTGCACCCGGGCGACGGTCGGCTTGCGGCACCGGGCGATGCGTTCGAGCATGCGTGCCAGCCGCATCGCGTCGGCATGGTTGTCGGCGACGCTGGCCTCGCCGGCGGCCTTCATCCAGTTCACGTCGGCGCCGGCCGAGAAGCTGGCGCCGCGGCCGGCCAGCACGATCACCCGCACCGTGTCGTCCGCGTCGAGGGCGGCAAAGGCCGCGTCGAGCTCGGCGATCACGGTCGCGTTGAAGGCATTGTGACGCTCCGGCCGGTTCATCCAGACCATGGCGAAGCCGGCCACACGTTCGATTTCGAGGGTTTCAGGCATGTCGTCCTCCTGCCGCCAGCACGACTGCGGCATGCAACAGCGCATTGGCCACGACGACCGCGAAGATGCCGATCGAGGCCGGATGCGCGAGGCCGAGCGGCGAACCGGTGATGCTTTCGGTGTAGACCGTCTGCAGCACCGCGAACATCACGAAGACGTAGATCAGGTGCACATTCATCACCTGCACCACGGCGCGGTTGACCCGGCCCAGGCAGCCGAGCCGTCCGTGCCAGTCGAACAGCCGCCAGAACGCCGGGTGGAACCCCGCGTAGCCCGGATTGGCCGCCGCGCAGCCGACGATCAGGCCGTTCGCCATGATCGGGCTACATCCGGAACACGCCGAAGCGGGTCGGCGGGATCGGGGCATTGAGCGCGGCCGACAGCGACAGGCCGAGGATGCGGCGGCTCTGGGCCGGATCGACCACGCCGTCGTCCCACAGCCGCGCGGTGGCGTAGTAGGGGTGGCCCTGGTGCTCGTACTGTTCGCGGATCGGCGCCTTGAAGGCCGCCTCGTCCTCGGCGCTCCAGGCCTCGCCGCGGGCCTCGAGG
>JAGRFY010000040.1 GCA_020445765.1 Rhodocyclaceae bacterium
CTTGGCGCGGCGGGCCTTGGCCTCGCCGGTGGACATCTGCTTGTTGATGTCCTTCAGTTCCTTCAGCGGCAGGCCAATGCGCTCCT
Organism: Rhodocyclaceae bacterium; assembly: GCA_020445765.1. Lineage (GTDB taxonomy): Bacteria > Pseudomonadota > Gammaproteobacteria > Burkholderiales > Rhodocyclaceae > Cognatazoarcus. The sequence continues at coordinate 87 of JAGRFY010000040.1, forward strand.
GCAATTCGATCAGCTTCTGCTGCTCTTCGAGCACCGCCGGATGCACGCGCATCAAACCCTCGGCGTAGGCCTTGCCCGAGCCGATTTCCTTCTTGAGCCAGTCGAGGTTGGTTTCGTGGCCCGGGAACACCTTGATGAAGTGGGTGCGCGGCATGCCCGCCCGGTCGACGCACAACTGCAGGATCTGGCGCTCGTGCGCGCGCACCTGCTCGACCATGTGGCGGACGGAGTCGCACAGGCGCTCGATCGACTTGGCGGTGAATCGGATCAGTAGCAGCTGTTCGGAGATCGACTGCTGGTGGGCGCGGTAGTCCTTGTTCTGGGAGCCGCCCTGGTCGAGGGCCGCGACCATGTTTTCGTAGTGTCCGCGGATGTCATCGAATCGAATCAGCGCCTCGGCCCGGAGCAGTGCGAGCGATGCGGCCGCGGCCTTGCTGCCGTCGGCATCCTCGTCCTCGTCGTCTTCGCCCGAATCGTCGGCCTCGGGGCCCGATGCATCGTTGTCGGCGAGCGAGGCTGCCGCGGTGTGCTGATTGAGCTCTTCCTCGGGTGCATTCGGGTCGGTCAATCCATCGACCAGTTCGTCGATGCGCATTTCGTCGCGGGCGACCTTGTCGGCCAATTCGAGGATTTCGCCGATCGTCGTCGGGCAGGCCGAGATCGCCTGCACCATGTGGCGCAGACCGTCCTCGATGCGCTTGGCGATCTCGATCTCGCCTTCGCGGGTGAGCAGGTTGACGATGCCCATCTCGCGCATGTACATGCGCACCGGATCGGTGGTGCGGCCGAATTCGGTGTCGACCGTCGACAGGGCCTGCTCGGTTTCTTCCTCTACGTCCTCGTCATTGACGGCCGATGCGGTGCCATCGTTCATCAGCAGGTCTTCGGCGCTGGGCGCTTCGTCGTAGACCTGGATGTTCATCGAATTGAATGTGGCGATGATCGACTCGATCTGCTCGGCATCGACGACGTCGTCGGGCAGATGGTCGTTGATCTCCGCGTAGGTCAGGTAGCCACGTTCCTTGCCGAGGGTGATCAGGGTCTTCAGCCGGGTGCGCCGGACGTCCGCATCGAACTGGGGCACCGGCGCGTTTTCCTCGACGGCGCGCTTGTCCTTGGCGCGAGGGCGCGCTGCTCGGCCGCGGCTGGCGGCACGGCGGGTTTCTTTAGACTTATCCCTCGGCATAGGAGACCCTCAAGCAGTGAGAAATTCTGGGTAAAAACATAAAATTATACTATGAATCGGCTTCGCTGTGTCGCCCCGCCCGGGTCTGGCGCTCCCGCAGCAACTCACCATACCGTTTTAGCTGTTCCGGACTGAGTCGTCCGCCCGAATTGAGCGTCGCCTGCAGCCCGGAGAATTCCGCGCCGAGCGCGATCTCGTGCAGCTTGTGCAAGGTGTCGGAAAACAGGGATTCGAGTGCGGATTCGTCGAACAGGTTCTCTTCGGTGCTGGCCGCGGTCGCCCTCAGGGTTTCCTCGTGGGGCGTGTCCCTGAAGAATTCGAGCAGCGCACCGAGCCCGCCACGGGTCGGCAGCTCGCCGAGGCCGTCGGCGTCGATCAGGGCGAGCAGGGCCCGTCCCGACTCGGTATCGGCAGGAATGCCGTCGCTGCGTATGCGGCTCACCAGGTGCGGGTGCAGCAGCACCATGCGCAGCAAGGTGTCCTCAGGTGGCCTTGTGATCCGTCTCGAACGCGAGGGCCACCGGGCACTGCGCGCTCCGGTAGTGGCGGACTTGCGCAGCGGTTCGCTGGCGGCGTCCTGGAGGCCGTAGCTCTGTTCCAGTTCGACCTGGCTCAACCCGGCCCGCTCGGCAATGCGCTTCAGCACCTGCAGGCGGAGCAGCGGGGCGGCGATTCGGGTTACGAGTGGTTGCGCGCTATGGGCGTAGCGCGCTCGCCCCTCGGCAGTGTCGAAATCGATGTCTTCGGCGAGCTGTTCCTCGAGCAGCGCAGCGAGCGGAGTTGCCCGTGCGGCTGCGTCGAGAAAGATCTGCGCGCCTTCGGCTCGGACGAAGCTGTCCGGGTCGTGCTCGGCCGGCAGGAACAGAAAGGCGACGCCCCGGTCATCGCGCAGGTGCTCGAGCGAGGCTTCGAGGGCGCGCCATGCGGCGCGACGGCCGGCGGCGTCGCCGTCGAAACAGAAGACGACCCGCTCCGAGCTGCGCAGCAGGCGCTGGACATGGGTCGGCGTGGTGGCGGTTCCCAATGTGGCCACTGCGTTGTCGACACCGAACTGGGCAAGCGAGACCACGTCCATGTAGCCTTCGACCACGATGACGCTGCCGTGGTTGCGGATTGCGTCGCGCGCCTGCAGTTGTCCATAGAGTTCCCGACCCTTCTCGAAGACGGGCGTTTCGGGCGAGTTCATGTACTTGGGCTCGCCCTTGTCGATGATGCGACCGCCAAAGCCGATCACATTGCCGCGGGCGTCGTGGATCGGAAACATGATGCGATCGCGAAATCGGTCGTAGCGGCGGCCCTGGTCGTTTTCGATCACAAGGCCCGCTTCGAGCAGGCGGGGGTCCTGGTAGTCCGGAAACGCGTCGGCGAGGGTCTGCCAGCCGGCGGGTGCATAGCCGATGCCGTATCGCTGTGCGATGCGTCCCGACAGACCCCGGCCCTTGAGGTAGTCGATGGCGCGCTGGCTGTCGCGCAGGCGTGCCCTGAAATGCGCGGCGGCCGTGGCCAGCATCTCGGTCAGTGCCGGTTCGTGCCGTTGTCGCTCACCTGCCCGCGAACGGCCGTCGTCGGGTACCTGGAGGCCGGCCTGGCTGGCGATCTGCGCGACGGCATCGGCGAAGCCCAGTCCGCTGTACTGCATCAGGAAGCCGATCGCGCTACCGTGTGCGCCACAACCGAAGCAGTGGAAGAACTGCTTGCTGGGGCTGACCGAGAACGACGCACTCTTCTCGTCGTGGAACGGGCAGCAGGCAAAGAAGTTGGCGCCGCTCTTCTTCAGCGGCACATACTGACCGATCAGATCGACGATGTCGGTTCGGGTCAGCAGATCCTGGATGAAGGACTGCGGAATCATGCCCGCGGAAAATGCCTGTCGCGTCAGGAAGCGGCCGCGAGCGCCTTGCGCGCGAGCGCCGAGACCCGTGCCATGTCCGCGCGTCCGGACAAGGCCGGCTTGAGTGCCGACATCAGGCGACCCATGTCAGACGGTCCGGCGCTGCCGGTCTCGGTCATCGCCTTCGCGATCGCCGCCTCGATGGCGGCTTCGTCGAGCTGTGCCGGAAGGTATTCGGACAGGACCTCGATCTCGAATCGCTCGGCATCGGCGAGGTCGTTCCGGCCCGCGTCGGCGTACTGGCTGGCGGCGTCGCGTCGCTGCTTGACCGCGCGCTCGACCACCGCTGTCACGCCGGCGTCGTCGAGATCCAGGCGCTCGTCGATCTCGCGCTGCTTGACCGCAGCCAGGAGCAGCCGAATCGCCGACAGGCGCCGGCTGTCCCGCGCCTTCATTGCGGCTTTCATGTCTTCACCGATGCGCTGCTTGAGTGACATGCGAGTCTCCGTTCATGATCGAGTCGATGAGCACAAAAATCACACAGGCGCGGACCAGTGGTCCGCGCCTGTGTGCGCGTGATCGTCCCTGCGTCGGGAAGTCAGTACATCTTGGGCGGCAGCATCTGGCTGCGCAGGCGCTTGTGGTGGCGCTTGATGGCGGCGGCAAGCTTGCGCTTGCGCTCGGCCGTCGGCTTCTCGTAGAACTCGCGCGAACGAAGCTCGGTGATCACACCGGCCTTCTCGATCGTGCGCTTGAAACGGCGGATGGCAACCTCGAACGGCTCGTTTTCCTTGACGCGGATACCCGGCATTACTGCTTCCTTGACTTGGTCGGTCGGCGTAAAAGCGGGTGATCATACCTGCAAAATAGTTGCTCGCCAAGGCTTGATTCAAGCTGCAAAGTAAGCGCCGATATCAATGCTGGCTCTCGCCTACACTCGCCCCATGACCGTACTTGGCATCGAATCCTCCTGCGACGAAACCGGCGTGGCGCTCTACGAACCCGAGCGGGGCCTGCTGGCCCATCGGCTGCATTCGCAGATCGCCCTTCATGCGGAGTACGGCGGCGTCGTGCCGGAACTGGCTTCGCGCGATCACATCCGGCGCTTGCCGCAATTGATCGACCAGACCCTCGCCGAGGCCGGCGTCACGCGGCAAGACATCGCTGCCATCGGCTACACCGCCGGCCCGGGGTTGGCCGGAGCGCTTCTCGTCGGCGCCAGCGTCGCCGAGGCCATGGCCTTCGCGTTGGACGTCCCGGCGCTGCCGATCCACCACCTCGAAGGGCATCTGCTGTCACCGATGTTGTCGGACGACGCGCCGGAATTTCCGTTCGTTGCGTTGCTGGTGTCCGGTGGGCATACACAGCTCATGAGGGTCGATGGCGTCGGCCGCTACCGATTGCTCGGCGAATCGGTCGACGACGCCGCCGGCGAGGCCTTCGACAAGACCGCCAAGCTGCTCGGCCTGGGCTATCCCGGCGGTCCCGAACTGGCGCGACTGGCGGAGCGTGGCACGGCAGGCCGAACGTCCTTGCCGCGGCCGATGCTCAAGACGGAGCATCTCGATTTCAGTTTCAGCGGGCTCAAGACCGCAGTGCTGACGGCTTACCAGGGGGGGCGCCAGACAGAAGATGCACGGGCGGATCTGGCAGCCGAGTTCCAGCAGGCGGTGGTCGAGGTGCTGGTGGCGAAGTCGCTGAAGGCGGTCGAGCGCTCGGGGCTGGACACGCTGGTCGTCGCCGGCGGCGTCGGCGCCAACCGGCACTTGCGCGATGAACTGGATGCGGCCTGCCGACCGCGCGGCTGGCGGGTGTGTTATCCGGCGCCGGCGCTGTGCACCGACAACGGCGCGATGATCGCATTGGCCGCGTCGATGCGATTGCAGGCGGGCCTGATCGCCTCTGGCGAACGGACCATTGCGGTGCGTCCCCGCTGGCCACTCGACCAGGCGTGTGCCGGGCCTGATTGATCGGCGGCGACGGGCGCGCTCGCGTGCCTCGTCGGTCAGCTTCGATTGCCTCCGATTCGGCTTTCTTCGCCGCGCAACAGTCGCGAGATGTTTGCGCGGTGTCGCCAGACCAGCAGGATCGCCATCGCCAGGGCCGCCGCCGCGAGGCTGCGGCTGCCGGTGCTCCAGATCGTCAGCGGTGGCGCCACCACCGCCGCGGTGATCGCCGCGGCCGATGAATATCTGGTCAGGCGCGCGGCCAGCAGCCAGCAAGCTGCACAGCCGAGCGCGACCAGTGGCGAGAACCCGAGCAGCACGCCGAGGGCGGTGGCAACTCCCTTGCCCCCCTTGAATCCGATGAACACGGGGTAGAGGTGGCCGAGAAAGACGGCGAGCCCGGCGGCCGCGACGATCCAGCGCGATGCGCCATGGTCGGGACCGAAGTGCAGGGCCAGCCACACGGCCAGCCATCCCTTGAGGGCATCCCCCAGCAGGGTCAGGGCGGCGGCGAGCTTGTTGCCGCTGCGCAACACATTGGTCGCACCCGGATTGCCGGAGCCGTAGCTGCGCGGGTCGGCAAGCTTGAACAGTCGGCTGGTGACCAGGGCAAACGGGACCGAACCCAGCAGATAGGCGGCGAGTACGATCAGCGCATCGGTCATCGGTCGTCTTCCTGTCGGATGGTTGCGCCGCCGGCGGCTGCGCGAATCCGGTCGGGCTGGCCGAATTCTAGCCTGCCGCCGCGGAAGCTGCCGGTCGCACGCCGGTGGTGGGGCAGTAGACGCCGAAGGCCGCCGGCGAACCGGCGGCCTTCGGCTGGCGGAACTACCGGGGCAACGGCTTCACTTGATCAGCAAGTCGTCGATCGCCTTGCCGTCGTCGAGCCATTTCTGTACCCACAGGGGCTTGCGACCGCGGCCGGTCCAGGTCATCGAAGTGTCGTCGGGGTTGCGATACTTCGGCGCGACGACGATCTTCTTGCCCTTCGGTTTTGCTGGCGCCTTGGGGGCGGCCTTGCCAGGCTTGGCCTGGGGTGCCGTAGCGCCGACGACGTCGTCGAGACTGAGCCCGTGCTCCGCGGCCAGGCGCTGCATTTTCTTGAGCAGATCCCGTTTGGCGGATTCGTCGCGCTTCTTGAGCTCGACCTCGATCCGCTTGTTGAGTCTGCGCAATTCGGCAATCGGAAGTTTGGTGATATCCATGCGAGTCTCCTTTAGATGCAATTCGGATTTATTTCGTATAATTCTAAAGTATTAGGCTTTCAATTCTGCATCTATTTTGCGGTTTGCACAAATTTCAGTGTTGCCGCGGCGTAACATTATGTGAGCAATCATCCTTCGATGCCGCATTCGACGGTTTTCGGCTGCAACACGTCGACGACCGCGGTCGGCGAGATCTGCAGCAGCATGCCGCGCCGGCCGCCGTTGATGAATATCGTCCGCTGGCCGAGAATCGATTTCTCGACAAACACAGGCATCCTTTTCCGAGTTGCGAATGGTGAGGTTCCGCCGACGAGGTATCCGCTATGACGGCTGGCGGTATCCGGTGTGCACGGGGTGACGGTCTTGCACGCGATCTGTCGGGCGAGGGATTTTGTCGAAACGGTCCGGTCGCCATGCATCAGCACGACGAGAGGCTCGCGGCGCTCGTTTTCCATGATCAGGGTCTTGACCACAAGGTGTTCTTCGAGGCCGAGCTGCAGGGCTGCGACATGCGTTCCGCCGTGGTCCTCGTAATCGTAGAAATGGGCGGTAAATGGAATGCCCCGATCGCGTAGCAGGCATGTCGCCGGCGTCTCGGGCGCGTGGCTGTGGCGGGATTTCTTCATCGGACTTGCTCGAGCTCAGGAATTGAATCAGGCGCGTGGATGATGTCTGGCATGGAGTGATTTGAGCCGTTCGCGGGCGACGTGGGTGTAGACCTGGGTGGTGCTGATATCGGCGTGTCCCAGCAGCAACTGCACGGCTCGAAGGTCGGCGCCGTGGTTGATCAGATGGGTTGCAAATGCATGGCGCAGCACATGGGGTGAAATCCGGTCCGCCGGTATGCCGGTTACCGTCGCGTACTTCTTGACGATTCGCCAGAACATCTGTCGCGACATCGGCGATGCCCGTCCGGTGACGAATACGTGCTCGCTGATGCGACCGCCCAGCAGGGACGGTCGCGCATTCACGTAATAGTTGTGCAGGCAGGTCGCGGCGGCCTGCCCGAGCGGTACCAGCCGTTCTTTCGCGCCCTTGCCCAGCACTCGAACGAAGCCATCCTGGCTGTTGATCTCGAAGATCCGCAATTGCACCAATTCGGTCACCCGCAGACCTGTGGCGTAGAGAATCTCGATCATCGCGCGGTCGCGCAGACCGAGCGGAGTTTCGGTATCCGGCGCCGCCAGCAGCGCTTCCACCTGGGATTCGGTGAGCGTCTTTGGAAACCGTTCGTTGCGAATCGGTGGTTCGATACGCAAGGTCGGGTCTTCCGCGATACGGTTTTCGAGCAGCTGCTGGCGATAATAGCGACGCATCGCCGACAGCAGCCGCCGTTGGCTGGACCCCTTGTGGCTACGGCTGAATTCCGCGAGGTAGGCTTGCAGATCCGTCGGCCGAGCCGTGATCAGCGAGCGACCGACCGCCACCAGCCAGCCTTCCAGTGCCGCCAGGTCGAGGCGGTAGCCGGCGAGCGTGTTGGCGCTGAGGCCATGCTCCAGCCACAGGGTATCGCACAGGCGGTCGATCTCGGGTGAACCCTTGCCGCCGGTCGATCGGCTCATCGGGGCAGGGCTTTCTCGTGACGCAGCAGCCAGTATTTGGTGTCCATCAGGTAACCGCTGCGGGCGTTGGCAAAACCGCCGAGACCCCCGGCAGACACCACGCGGTGACATGGCACGACGATCGGCAACGGATTGGCGCCGCAAGCCTGCCCAACGGCCCGCGCCGCACTGCCGATTCGTGCGGCGATCTCGCCGTAGCGGCGAACCTGCCCGCGCGGAATCTGCCCGATTGCAGCCCAGACCTTTCGCTGGTGGGTTGTTCCACATGGCGCCAGCGGCAGATCGAATGCCCGGTCCGGATCGTCGAAGTAGCCCAGCAACTGCTCGCAGACGTGCGTCGCCAGCTCGCTGTCAGGATGCTGCGCCGGGGTGGCCGGCGGGAGAAAGTGAATGGCGTCGACCACGCCCTTGCTGCAGATGATGCCGAGCGCGCCAAAGGGCGCGGCAATCACTGCATTGAATTGCGGCAGGTCGATGCTTGCGTCCTTGATCCGCATGTGCATTCAGCGCCGCGTCGGCACCAATGCGTCCTTGAGCGCGCGGTCGACGGGTTCGTGGCCGAGCCAGACGCTGAGCAGGGCGCGCTGGAAATCCGCGCCGGGAATCGGATCGCCCAGCCGCGCGCCAGCGACCTGCATCACGGTGCCGACCTCCGGCAGCAGGTCGAGCACGATTTCGGTGCCCTCGGCGGCACTGCCTTTCGCCAATATCCGGCTGCGAAGGTCAAGCACTCGGGCCTCGATGCGCGAATAGGCTTCAGGCGTCTGATTGGCACGGACACCGCCCATCAGTGCGTCGGCAAACTTTTCGGCGGCGACCTCGCGCATCGTGACGATGCGCACGCGCTTGGGGCCGTCGGCGGTGAGCGCCCCGTCCGCCGTCACGGCTGGCGACGTCAGGTATAGGCCGACCACATAGACCTTGAAGAAGAAACGCTTGCGCAGTCCCACACCATTCAATTGCAGTCGCTGCGAGCCGATTTCGACCTCGTCGGCGAAGGCCACGCCCTCGACCTCGGTGGCAGCGGCGGCCGACAGCGCGAACCCGAGCAGCAACACGGGCAGAAGACGCCGGATGATCGAGGCCGCGCTCAATGCCGCCATTTCCTTCGCGAATCCTCAGCCCCGGATCTCGCCGTGGCCGAGAACGATCCACTTGCGGCTGGTCAGCCCCTCGAGCCCGACCGGGCCGCGGGCGTGGATCTTGTCCGTCGAGATCCCGATTTCGGCGCCGAGGCCGTACTCGAAGCCGTCGGCGAAGCGGGTCGACGCATTGACGATCACCGAGGCCGAGTCCACCTCGCGCAGGAAGCGCATCGCATGGCTGTGCCGGTCGGTGAGGATCGCCTCGGTGTGGCCCGAACTGTACTGGTTGATGTGCGCGATCGCTTCGTCCAGACCTGCGACCACCTTGACCGAAATGATCGGCGCCAGATACTCCTCCGACCAGTCGGCCTCGGTCGCGGCGACCAGTAGCCCGCCGTCGATGCCGGCGTCGCGCAGCAGCATCAGGGACTCGGCGCATGCGCGCATTTCGACCCGTTTCCCGGCCAGCATCCGCCCGATCTCCGGCAGCAGCTCGGTGGCCACGCCCCGTGCGATCAACAGGCTCTCTGCAGTGTTGCAGGTGCCGTATCGCTGGGTCTTGGCGTTCTCGACGATCGCAACGACGCGCTCGCGATCGGCGTGGTCGTCCACATAGACGTGGCAGTTCCCCTCGAGGTGCTTGATCACCGGCACCCGTGCCTCGCGGGAAATGCGCTCGATCAGGCCCTTGCCACCGCGCGGGACGATGACGTCGACGAACTCCGGCATCGTGATCAACTCGCCGACCGCCGCACGGTCAGTCGTTTCGATCACCTGTACGGCGGTTGCCGGCAGGCCGGCGCCGGCCAGGCCGTCGCGCACGCAGGCGGCGATCGCCTGGTTGGCATTGAGTGCTTCCTTGCCGCCGCGCAGAATGGCCGCGTTGCCCGATTTCAGACACAGTCCGGCAGCGTCTGCGGTGACGTTGGGGCGTGCTTCGTAGATGATGCCGACGACGCCCAGCGGTACCCGCATGTGGCCGACCTGGATGCCCGACGGGCGCTGTTTGACATCGCTGATTTCGCCGACCGGATCCGGCAGCGTACAGATCTGTTCGAGCCCTGCCGCCATCGCCTCGACGCTGGCGGGGTTCAGGCTCAGCCGGTCGAGCAGCGCACTGTCCAGCCCTTCGTGGCGGGCCAGTTCCATGTCGCGCGCGTTGGCTTCGAGCAGCGCGTCGCGACGGCTACGGATCTCGCCGGCGATTCGGTTCAAGGCATCGTTCTTGGCGGCGGTCGAGGCGCCCGCCATCAGGCGCGAGGCAGCCCGTGCGTCGCGACCCACCTGCTGCATGTACTGTCTGGTGTCCATGATGAGACGTTGCGGCAATCGATCCCATTATTAGACCATTGATTGCCCGACCGGGGGCGCACCGTCAGCCACGCGGTCGCAGGCGCAGCGCCAACTGCAGCAATTCGTCCCAGACTTCGCCGCATGCGAGCCCCTTGGCAATTCGATCGATGCGTGCGGCGTGGCGTACCGCGGCGCTCAGGCGGCGGCTGTCCAGTCGTTTGGCCGCGCGTTCGAGCGCACGTCGCCGGCGCGGCTCGAAGACCCGTTCGGCCTTGAGCACGTCGGCCGCCGCCTGGCCGAGGTCGAGTGCGCCCCGCATCCGGGCCAGTACGCGAACGTCCGACGCCAGTGTCCACAGGATGAACGGCGGTGCCTCGCCCTCTCCGCGCAGGCCGGCGAGCAGCCGCGCACATCGACCGGGTTCGCCTTCCAGCATCGCCAGGCGCAGGGTTTCGACATCGTAGCGAGCGACGTTGAGCACGGCATCGCGCACCTGGTCGAGTGTGAGCGTTCCCGACGGATGCAGCAGGCCGAGCTTGGCGATCTCCTGATGGGCGGCCAGCAGGTTGCCCTCGACATGCTCGGCGATGAAGGCCAGCGCATCCGCCGGCGCCGATTGTTGCTGGCGCGCCAGCCGCGACGCGATCCAGCCGGGTAGCTGTTCTCGCGGTGGTGTCACCAGTTCGATCGTCACGGCTCGCTTGCCGAGTGTGGCGAACCAGGCAGCCTTGCGGCTCGCCCAGTCGAGTTCGGGAAGCGTGATCAGGACCACGTCGCCGCCAGCTTCGAGCGTATCGGCCAGCCGTATCAGGGCCTCGGCACCGTCTCGTCCCGGCTTGCCGCTGGGAATCCTGAGATCGATGAGCTTGCGATCCCCGAACAGCGACATGTTGCCGCTGGCCGCCGCGAGTTGCTGCCACTTGAATCCCTGGGCGCTGATCAGGATTTCCCGTTCGGAGATCCCTTGTTGCCGGGCAGTCGCACGGATGGCGTCGGCGGCCTCCTCGACGAGCAGTGGTGCATTGCCATGGAGCATGTACAGCGGCGACAACCGTGCTTCGAGGTGAGCGCCGAGCTGCTCCGGCCTGAGTACCGGCATTCAGGCGTCCGGGCGCGCCGCCTCGAGTCGGCGCATCAGTTGGCGGACCAGTTCCTCCTCCATGTCGGAGAACAGCAGCGCTTCCTCCTGGTCCTTGGCGAGAATCGCGGAATCGTCCCAGGTCGCCTCGCGGGTCGCAGTCAGCCGTGTTTCCGGGATCAACTCGCGACCGTCTGCGGCCAGCAGTCTGAATCGCAGATTCTGGACGAATTCGTACTCGCGGACCTTGCCGGCACCGGACAGTCCGATGATGTTCTTCTCGCGGTCGGCACCCATCAGGTCGAGCACCACCGCGGCACCGTCGCGGGTTGCGACGATCCGGGTGTTGCCGCCGGCCTCGATGCGCTTGCGGATGCGACGGGTCAGTTCGCCGCCGATGGCGCTGGCGATATGAACCGATTCGAATGGCAGCGGCCGAGGGCCCCGTAGCCGGAAGCCGCAGCCGGAGAGCGATATTGCCGCGACAGCGGCCAGCAGTCGGCGCCGGGCCGGGCAATGGCCGGTCATTGCGGCGATTCCTTCGAGAGCCGTTCACGTTCAGCCTGATAGGCGTCGTAATCGACGTCCGGCGCGGTGCGCGCCGGCTCGCCCGGCGATCGATCCTGTCGGGCCTTTTCTTCCTGGCGCATGCCTTCGTACCAGTTCCTGTGGCTGCATGCGCTCAGCGCGGGGACGACCAGCGACAATAGTAGAAGGCACGCACGAGTGGTCGACATGGCCGTCAGCAGACGATATTGACCAGCCGGCCGGGAACGACGATGACCTTCTTCGCCGGCTTGCCGTCCATGAATTTCGCCGCCGCGTCGCTGGCCAGAGCGTCGCGCTCGATCTGCGCCCGCGGTGCTTCGGCGTCGATCTGGATCGAACCCCTCAGCTTGCCGTTGATCTGCAGCATCAGTTCGATGCGGTCCTGCTTCAGTGCGCCTTCGGAGGCCTCGGGCCAGGGCGCGTCGAGGATGTCGCCATCGAAACCACACGCCCGCCACAACGCGTGCGAGATGTGGGGCGTGATCGGGGCCAGCAGGCGGAGCAGTATCGAAAAGCCCTCGGCAGCGACCGCCGCCCACTCCGGGCATTCGGCGTCCGGCGCCTTCTCGAGCGCATTGAGGATCTTCATGGTCGCGGAGGCGACGGTATTGAACTGATGCTTGCCGAAATCGTAGTCCGCTTGCTTCAGGCAGCCATGGACTTCCCGTCGCACGTCGGCCAACGCCGGCGGCAGGTCAAGGCCATCCCGCCCGGCCGTCGCCGACAGGCCGCTGCACATCAATTCGCGATTGCGGTGCGCGAACGTCCATACCCGCTTGAGAAAGCGGAATGCACCCTCGACGCCGGAATCCGACCACTCGAGCTGCTGGTCGGGCGGCGCGGCGAAGATGATGAAGAAGCGGGCCGTGTCGGCGCCGTAGCGTTCGACCAGCGCCTGCGGATCGACGCCGTTGTTCTTCGACTTCGACATCTTCTCGGTGCCGCCGATCACCACCGGTGCGCCGTCCGCGACCAGGGTCGCTGCGACGATCCGGCCCTTGTCGTCGCGCTCGACCGCGACGTCGGCCGGGTTGAGCCACTGCCGCTTGCCGGCGTCCGGCTGGCGGTAATAGGTCTCGGCGACGACCATGCCCTGGGTCAGCAGGCGGGTGAACGGCTCGGAGACGCGGGTCAGACCTTCGTCGCGCATCGCCCGCGTGAAGAAGCGGGAGTAGAGCAGGTGCAGGATCGCGTGCTCGATGCCGCCCACATACTGGTCGACGGGGGCCCAGTAGTCGGCCCTGGCATCCACCATCGCCGCCGCATTGTCGGGGCAGGCATAGCGCAGGAAGTACCACGACGACTCGACGAAGGTGTCCATCGTGTCGGTCTCGCGCCGCGCCGCGCCGCCGCACTTCGGGCAGCTGCATTCGTAGAATTCGGGCATGCGGGCAAGCGGCGAGCCGCGACCGGTCACCGCGACGTCCTCCGGCAGCGTCACCGGCAGCTGCTCGTCGGGCACCGGCACATCGCCACAGGCTTCGCAGTAGATCATCGGAATCGGACAGCCCCAGTAGCGCTGGCGCGAAATACCCCAGTCGCGGAGCCGGTACTGCACACGCTTTCGGCCCAGGCCCTTGGTCTCGAGATCCGCGGCGATCGCGTCGACCGCCTCGCTCGAGCGCATGCCGTCGTAGCGTCCCGAGTTGACCACCCGGCCGAGCTCGGCGAAGCAGTCCTGCCAGTGACTCCAGGACAGCGACTCGCTGGTGCCGTAGCGCGCAACGATCGGAAACTTGCGTTGAAGCTTGGCGCTCGGATCGTCGAACACCCCAGAAGCATTGTCGACGCGCTGCCCCCACTTGCCCGGGATGATCACCGGCTTGATGGTCAGTCCGAATTTCTGCGCGAAGGCGAAGTCGCGTTCGTCGTGGGCCGGTACCGCCATCACGGCACCTTCGCCGTAGCCCATCAGCACGTAATTGGCGATCCACACCGGCAGGTATTCGCCGCTGATCGGATGCACCACACGCAGGGACGTCGCGATCCCCTTCTTTTCCATCGTCGCGAGATCGGCTTCCGCGACCCCGCCCTTGATGCAGTCCTCGACGAATTCGGCGACCGCCGGCTCGGACGCCGCCGCCAGCCGCGCCAGCGGATGTTCTGCGGCGACGGCGACATAGGTGGCGCCCATCAACGTGTCGGCGCGGGTCGTGAACACCTTCAGCACGCCGCTCTCGCCGACCGTGGTGAGGTCGTAGGGAAAATGGATCTCGACGCCCTCGGATCGCCCGATCCAGTTGCGTTGCATCTGCTTGACCTGCTCGGGCCAGTCCGGCAGGTCGTCGAGCGCGGTCAGAAGTTCGTCCGCATAGGCGGTGATCTTCATGTAGTACATCGGGATTTCGCGCTTTTCGACTTCGGCGCCCGAGCGCCAGCCGCGCCCGTCGATGACCTGCTCGTTGGCGAGCACGGTCTCGTCCACCGGGTCCCAATTGACGGTGCCGAGCCGCTTGTAGATCAGCCCCTTGCGGTAGAGCCGTGTGAACAGCCACTGTTCCCAGCGGTAGTACGCCGGTGTGCAGGTGGCGAGTTCCCGTGACCAGTCGATGCCGAAGCCGAGCCGCTTCAATTGGCCCTTCATGTAGTCGATGTTGGCGTAGGTCCACTTCGCGGGCGGCACCTCGTTCTGGATCGCCGCATTTTCCGCGGGCATGCCGAAGGCGTCCCAGCCCATCGGCTGCATGACATTGAAGCCCTTCATCCGCGCCTGGCGCGAGATCACGTCACCGATCGTGTAGTTGCGCACATGACCCATGTGGAGCTTGCCCGACGGGTACGGGAACATCGACAGGCAATAGAACTTCGGCGCCGGACCATCCTCGACGACCCGGAAGGCCTGCTGCGAATCCCAGTGTTGCTGGGCGGCGGTTTCGACGTCCTCTGCTGAGTATCTTTCCTGCATAGGGATGGGGCGAGCAGTTGGGCTTGAGAAGGGGGCGATTATAGCCGGGATCAGCGCCCCTCATTCGGCGGCATCGCGGACACATCGGGGCCGCGATCCGACGTGGCGGAACTGGCCGACCTACTTCAAGGCTTCGGCCGAGCGCAGGCCTTGCAAGGCCTCGAGTTCGCTGACCACCGGCAGGCCCAGCGAGCGCGAGACCCGGTCGTTGATCGCGACCCGGAATCGCGACGGGGCAAGGATGCCGCGGGGAAAATCCGCGAGCGATCCGCCTGTCGTCAGCAACTGCATGACCTGGATTGCGATGTCCTGAGGCTCGCTGTAGACGGCGGCGACCGCGCCCGCACGCACGTAGGCTGCGGTGAAGCCGATCACCGGCCGCCGGTGGCGATAGGTCGTGAGCAGAATGCCCATCACGGTGTCCCGGTTATATACCGCCGGATCAGGGACGGTGAGCAGGGCCGACTGCGAATCCAGCAAGGCTTCGAGTTTGCCGACGATCTCGGAGGGCTCGCTGATCACGGCGATCCGGGGTGTGAGGCCGGCTTTTCTGATGGCATCCTCGATCTCGCCCCGGTGCGATTCGGTACCGCGTCCGAGCAGGACGACGACGGATTCCACGCCCGGCATCAATTGTTCGAGCAGCTGCAGTCGCCGCTCGACGGGCTGGTCGAGAACGACGGCTGCGACGCGTTGCGTGCCGAATTCCGACAATACCCGCTCGGCGTCTCGTCGCGAGAGCAGCGTGGCAAGCACCGCCGCATCGGTCTGGCGCAGCGCGCTCAACGCGGCGTTCATGCCGAGCGCAACGACGACCCGGGCCGAGTTGGACGCGGGCGCGACGGTGGCTCCACCAGTGACGACGGTGCCGATCTCGTGGCCGGCATCTGCGAGCGCGGGTGTCAGTGCGTCAATGAACGCTTGCTGAAGCGGCGATTCATGGCTCATCCAGACGTCGATGGTGCCCGCCCATAGCGAGGCCGCGAAGCAGGCGGCGAACAGCGCGATGGAATGCCTCAGCAGCCGCCGCAATGGGCGGCGAGCGGGTACGTCCGGTGGCCGAGGGGGTGCGTCGGGCACGGACTTACCAGGTCAGCCTCAGAGTCGCGAACAGGCTCGGCTCGCGCCGGAAGTTACCTTCGTGGAAATCCGGGTAGGCGCCCTCGAGGCTCTGGGCGGTGACCGACACTTCGCCGTCGCTGCCATTTGGCCCGAACAACTTGGCAAGCTTCAGATCGGCCCGTCCGCGGGACGGGACCTCGTCGCCGTCGTTGAGCCAGCGCATCGCAGTGCTGAAATAGTAGCCGAGGCTTGCACGCCACTGGCCCGGAAACTCCTTGATCAAGAGTAGCCCGGTCATGCTTGCCGGGGCACTGGACAGCAGATCCGGGTCGGCCCGCCGCGCGTCCCTGCGAATGTTGACCCACGACTGGGTGAGTGCGGCACGGCCCCAACCCGGACGCCGCCAGTCGATGCGAAATTCCGCGCCATCGACCTTCAGATTGGCGCTGTTGATGAAGTTGACTGCCGTGCGGCCGAGGAGACCGATGAAGTTCGGTGGCGGCGGATAGGTGCACACCACGTTGCGCTCGGTCGGCGGAAAGCTGCAGGCGACGTCGTCGATATAGCGATCGACGTTCTCGTGGAAGATCCGGGCATCGACCTCGGCGTTGAGCGATTCGATGAAGCCGTTGTAGCCGAGCTCGAAGAAACGCACGCGTTCCGGCTCGGGTTCGTCCTTGGCCCAGTACGTGATCGCCAGGATCTGGCCCTCGAGACTGACACTGGTGAAGCTGCGGGCCTCCCACGCCTGGGGGGCCCGATAGGCGACGCCGGTTGAAAATCGCAGCGACGATCGGGCCGCCAGCGCGTAGCGCGCCGCAAAGCGCGGCGAAAACAGTCGGCCCGAGTAATAGTGATCCTCGAGGTTGCCGCCGAGGTTGAGCGTCCAGTCGGGCGTCGGCTGCCAGGTCAGGCTCGAGAACAGCTGCCACTGGGTGCCGACCTCGGGCTCGGTACTGCTGAAGTAAAGGATCGATCGCGTCGCGTCGCGGCGCACGCCGGCGCCGACGAGAATGTGCCATGCCTCGTCGAGCCGGCTCGTGAACTGGACCTCGACATCGTCCCGCTGCAGGTCGAGGTCCTGCATTACCGGCAGGTCGACGCTGCCGAGCGGAATCGTCCAATGTTTTCGTTCAGCGCGATCCTGATGGTAGAACTGCAGCGACAGTTCGGATTCCGGCCCGAAATTACGCAGCCACCCGATTTGCAGATAGTTTTCCTTGATGCGTCGCTTTCCAAATGGCTCGGTCAGACTTTGGGGCTCGCCGGTGTCGTCGAATCCGACCGTCGCGCCGGCCTGGATGCGCACTTCGTCGCGCAGACTCGGCTGCAGCAGCACCTGCAGGTTGGCGACGTTGCGCTCGATGCTCTCGGCCGACTCGCCATCGAAGCTGAGGTACTGGTCGGCGTGGCGTCTGGATGCACTGAGCCGCCAGTCGAGATCGGCATCGCCTCCGTTGATGCGAATGCCCAGATCGTGAAATTCCCGGTGGCCGGCGCGCATAATCAACGTCTTGCCGGTCTCGGTGCGCGGCGAACGGGTGATGATGTTGATCACCCCCTGGTAGGCATTGGCGCCGTAGGCGGCCCCGTTGGGGCCCCGAACGACCTCGACCCGTTCGACGTCGTCGATACGGATCGGCAGGTCCTGCCAGAACACGTTGCCCCAGAACGAGTTATTGACGGTACGGCCGTCCACCAGCACCTTGATGCGGCGCGCGTACGCATCGCCCATGCCGTGGTTGGCGATCGTCGGCGAGCCACTGGCCCAGTCGGCGACCTGGAAACCGGGTACCAGGCGCATCAGATCGTGCAATTCGACGAATCCTGAGGCTTCGATCAGTTCGCGGTCGATGATCGTCACCGGCGCCGGCGCGTCGTAGGTGCTCTGTGCCAGGCGCGACGCGGTCAAGACCACCGGAACGTCCTGATAGAACGGCGAGTCTTCCGGTTCGATGGCGTGTCCGGGTGGTGCCGCGATGCTTGCGATCAACAGGCTCGCGGCGATCATGGCGATGCTGGTGTGTCGTGTGGGCATGGCAATTCCGTTCAACCGTTGGTCAGGGGGTGCCGGTGCGGGCAGGATCCGGTCAGGAACGGAGATTAACGGGCTTGTCTGCCGCTGCGAAGGGTGACGGTCGGCGGCGAACGGCTTGCGGGCGTGATCGGCGTGCTGGTCGCAGTCGCGTCCGCCGCGTGCAAGCGATAGACGAAAGACGACGTGCGAGGCGGATCTGATGCAAAAAAAAGCGGCATCTGGAGGCCAGATGCCGCAAATCTCCTATGAAGGAGAGGGAGGGAGCCGGTAGTTCGGCCGGGATCAGGCTGCCCGGCGCGCTTGCATCAGATAATGGTGCCAGTGCCGCATCGTCAGTACCGCGACGTCATTGATGACCTCGATCGGTGCCCGCATGATGCGCTTGTGGCTGCGCAGGAATGGCAGCACTTGCGGTGTGCATAAGGTCGCGCGTTCCTGGCTCAGGAGTTGCCGGAAGCGTTCCATCGTCGCACCCCAATATTCGGAGTTGCCCACCCAGCCGGTATCGGCGGTGGCATGCCTGACGGCCTGGCGCCACAGCGCCTCGGCTCGTTCGATCGGTACGCCGGCCTTGCGGGCGTACCACGGCAGTGATTTCGGCGTATTCATGTTGCTCTCCTTGGGACTGGTTCTCAGTCCCCTTCAGTGCCGGTAGGGCCGGGTTGACCATACTCGACAATCGCTCGTCGCCTCATGCGGCGCGGCAATTTCAACTTATATTGTTTTTCAGTCGCTTGTCGATAAACATGTGTAAATAAATACAACTCTTTACTGCTGTGCACAACCATAACATAGGGGCAAATGCGCAAATGTTCAAGTGCCTATTCGTGGCGTCGTTCACGAATGCCGACAAACGGTGCAGGCCGGCGACGAGCGACGAAGACCGGTAGAATCCCGCCACCCAACGGGCGCACGACCATGTCCACGCTACTTGCAGACGTCAATTCCGAACAGCATAAAGCGATAACCATGCCAGCCTGCCATGGCTTGGTGCTCGCCGGCGCCGGGTCGGGCAAGACCCGCGTGTTGACGGCCCGTATCGCATGGTTGATCGAGCAGGGGTTGGCTTCGCCCCAGTCGATTCTCGCCGTCACGTTCACCAACAAGGCGGCGCGCGAAATGCGCGCCCGGCTATCGGCGATGTTGCCGTTCGACATCCGCGGCATGTGGATCGGCACCTTCCATGGCCTCTGCAATCGACTGTTGCGTCTACACAACAAAGATGCGGGTTTGCCACAACTCTTCCAGATACTGGACAGTGCGGATCAGCTCGCAGCGATCAAGCGATTGCTGAAGGCACTGGATATCGACACCGATCGGTTTCCGCCTCGGGATCTGCAAAACTTCATCAACAGCGCCAAGGAAGCCGGTTTGCGCCCGCACGACGTCGAAGCCTGGGACGAGTGGTCTCGGCGCCGCGTCGAACTGTTCATCGAGTATGAGCGCCAATGCCAGCGCGAGGGGGTTGTGGATTTCCCTGAGTTGTTGCTCAGATGCCACGAACTGCTGCAGCGCAACGAGCCGCTTCGGCGGCACTACCAGGCTCGCTTCCGGCACATACTGGTCGACGAGTTCCAGGACACCAACCGCCTGCAGTATCTGTGGCTGAAGCTGTTGGCGAGCGACGGCGCGGACGGCGGCGCGAAAATGTTCTGTGTCGGCGACGACGATCAGTCGATTTACCGCTTTCGCGGTGCCGAGGTCGGAAACATGCGCGCCTTCGAACGCGAGTTCCGGATCTGCGAGGTCATCCGCCTCGAGCAGAACTACCGCTCCTGCGGCCATATCCTGACGGCTGCGAACGCGATCATCGGCCACAACCGTGAGCGCCTCGGCAAGCAGTTATGGACGGAGCGAGGCCACGGCGAGCCGGTACGTGTCTACGAAGCGTTTTCGGACGCCGACGAGGCTCGCTGGATCGTCGAGGAGATCCAGGCACTGGTGCGCGACGGCACGATGCGTTCCGACGTGGCACTGCTGTACCGATCGAATGCGCAATCGCGCGTTCTGGAACACCATTTGTTTTCTGCCGCGATTCCCTATCGTGTCTACGGTGGCCTGCGCTTCTTCGAACGGCAGGAAATCAAGCATGCGCTCGCCTATCTGAGGTTGATCGCCAATGCGGAAGACGACACCTCGTTCCTGCGAGTGGTCAATTTTCCGACCCGTGGCATCGGCGCCCGGACGCTCGAACGCCTCCAAGACGTCGCACGCGGCGGCGACTGCAGCCTACACGCCGGTGTTGGCCGACTCGACGGCAAGCCGGCCAAGGTGCTGTCGGCCTTCGTCACGCTGATCGACGCCATGAAGCGGGAGGTCCAGGGCCTGTCGCTTGCCGAGACGGTCGAATGTGCGATCGAACGATCCGGCCTGAGGACTCATTACCTGGCCGAGCGGGACGGGCAGGACCGCCTCGAGAACCTCGACGAACTGATCAACGCCGCCGCCAATTTCGATGTCGAACACGCGGCGACGAGGCTCGCGGGCGATGGCGGGAACGACGGCGAGACGCTGGCCGAATTCCTCGCCCACGCCGCATTGGAGGCGGGGGATCACCAGGCGAATGCCGGCGTCGATGCAGTTCAGCTGATGACCGTGCACTCGGCCAAGGGGCTGGAATTCGACGTGGTCTTCGTATCGGGGCTGGAGGAAGGTCTGTTCCCGCACGAAAACAGCATCCAGGAGAGCGATGGGCTCGAGGAAGAGCGCCGGCTGATGTATGTCGCCGTGACACGGGCGCGCGAGCGCCTGTATCTGTCATTCGCGCAGACCCGGATGCTGCATGGCCAGAGTCGCTACAACCTGCGCTCGCGCTTCATCGAGGAAATTCCGGAGTCGGTAACGAAATGGCTGACGCCGATCAAGGGTGCGAGCCGGTTAGGAGCGGTCGACTACTACGAGCCGCCGGTGTCCCGGCCGCCACTGCGACCGCCGGCGAGAACGCCCGAGCCTGCAGGCCGCAACCTCGATGGGCTGAGGATCGGCCAGAACGTGCGTCACACCCGCTTCGGCATCGGTGTCATCGTCGCTGCAGAAGGCAGCGGCCGCGATGCGCGCGTGCAGGTGAACTTCGGGCGCCAGGGCGTCAAGTGGCTGGCCCTCGCGGTCGCCAAGCTGGCGCCGGCCTGAGTCGTCGGCGCGGACCGCCGCGCCGTCGCCC
>JAGRFY010000180.1 GCA_020445765.1 Rhodocyclaceae bacterium
AGGACGTTGACTGCTTACCGCTTACCACTCACCGGTCTTCCGAACCGGGTGCTATTGAGCGACCGACTGCAGCGGGCGATGAGTCTCGCGCGGCGCCACGAAAGTCTGCTTGCAGTGTGCTATCTCGATCTCGACGGCTTCAAGCCGGTCAACGACCGCTTCGGCCACGCCGCAGGAGACATGCTCCTGATTGCGGTGGCGGCGCGACTGACCGCACTGTTGCGCGAGTCGGACAGCGTCGCTCGCCTTGGCGGCGACGAATTCGCGCTGCTTCTTGGCGACATTGCTGACCGGGCGGACTGCGTGCGAGTGCTGGACCGTCTTGTGGCCGGCCTTGGCGAGACCTACCTGATCGATGAACAACACTCGGTCCAGGTCGCCGCGAGTATCGGTGTTGCGCTGTTTCCCGCCGACGATGTGGATGCGGATACCTTGCTGCGGCACGCCGACCAGGCGATGTACGCGGCCAAGGAGGCTGGTCGAGGCCGCTACAGCATCTTCGACGCCGAACAGGGACGGCGCACGCGCGACCGCAAGAATCGCATGTCTCGCATCGAAGCCGGCCTCCGCCGCAACGAGTTCAAGCTGTTTTTTCAGCCGAAGGTGAATATGCGATTGCGAACCGTGGTCGGCGCGGAGGCCCTGATCCGCTGGCATGACCCGGAGCGAGGCATCTTGCCGCCGTCGGAGTTCCTGCCACTCGTCGAGCGCCACGAACTCGCGATCGCGCTCGACGACTGGGTGATCGGCGAGGCCGTTCGTCTGCAGGCAGGCTGGTTGGCGCAAGGCGTACGCTTGAACGTCGGTGTCAACGTCTCCGGGCGATATCTGCTCAAAGGCGGGTTGGCCGAGAGCGTGCGCAGGGCCCTGTCCGCCTATCCGGCCGTCGATGCGGCAATGTTGGAGCTCGAAGTGCTGGAGTCGAGTGCGCTCGACGACCTTGGTGCGGTGGCGCGATCGATCGAGCAGTGCCGCCGCATCGGTTTGTCGGTCGCGCTCGACGATTTTGGTACCGGCTACTCCTCGCTTACGCATTTGCGCCGCTTGCCGGCTGACATCCTGAAGATCGACCGGTCATTCGTCGGCGAAATGCTGACTGATACCGGTGGCCACGCCATCGTCGAAGGCGTCATCGGCCTCAGTCGTGCCTTCCAACGGCAGGTGATCGCTGAAGGGGTCGAGAGTGAGGCACACGTCGCACGCCTGCTGGAACTTGGCTGCGAGCTTGGTCAAGGCTACGGCATCGCCCGCCCCATGCCGGCAGAGGCCGTGCTGGGCTGGATCCGTAGCCAACAGTATGCGAGTGCGACGGCCATCCATTGAGGGGCGACCCTGCGAAGCTCGTTCTTGACACACCCTGCGTCGATCGCATCATTCGGCCAGATTGCCTTGGGCGGCCTAACGCCAATCGGCTGCATCGCTGTCGCAGATGACGAAGACAGCTGTCACGCGGCGCTCAAGCGCCGGCTTGGGGCTTCTCGGCATCAACTGCTGCTATGTTTCGACGCCGCCGTGGATCGCGCCCGGGGCCGGGAAGACTTCGGCGCCCCTTCGACGAGAAGTGCGTTCAGGTGACAAGAGGGCCTCGACCGCAGGGCTGCTCCTGCGCGCCGCCCGCGCGACTTGCGCCTTGACGGGCGGCGATCCAATCATTCCATTGGCGAAGACCAGGACTCGGCAAGATCTTTTGACGCTAACTTTCCCGGAACACGTGTTGCCTCTGCATCTGCTGCAACGGATTGATCTTGCAGATCATGGATTGTCCGAGGAAAGAGAAGATGCATTCCGAAAATCTAGTGGTCCCATGAGTTGAAGATTTCGCCTGGAGCGAAGCGCGCTACCAGCAGACCGTTTCCTTCTTGACGTGACCGTTGATGACGCGTTCAATCATTGCACAGCTTGCCTGTCCATACTTGAGTATTCCGACGGACTGAATGGACTGTACGATCGCAGCGCCGTTATCATCGAAACCTTCGCACCGTACCAAACCTTTGATGGGCTCTTGCCCGGGTATGTAGCAGGGCGATTTGACAGGATTTCCTTCGGTATCGACCAAGTATATCAGTAGGTGTGATTTGTCGGTCGGATCGAGTTTCAATGCGATTGACCCGACGGACTTGCCCGTGGGGTCATTATGCACCTTGATTGGCGTTCTGTAATCTTGGTTCTTGCACTGCAAAAGCCCACATCCTCCCATCGCGAGCCCGAGGGTGGCAATCAATAAAGTTCTTTCGATCGAGTGACGTTCCGGATCGCCAGCGCAAATCTTCATGACTTCCTCCGCAATGCAATGATTGGTGGTGCGACTGAATGGGTGAGTCGCTAGAAGCGAAAGTTCGCTTCGATCAATACGGTTCGCTCTCGATAGAAGAGTGGAACCTTGGGGTTGCCGCTGAAATCCGAATTCTCCATTCGGAGCTTCTGGTCGAATATATTGTTTGCTGAGAATTCTATCGAATGTGCTGGAGTTGGTCGTGCATAGCTCAATTTGGCATTGGTGATCCAGCGGCTCGTAGATCTTTTCTCAATTTCGCCGTCAGATGCTGAAATGGAGGCGTTCTGCCTAATCTGGATAGCCTCGACTTTGGCATTCAGCCGGGAATCAATGCGATGCCATAGGCCGATTGGTGTCATTTCCGTTCGAATGTGATTCGGGTACTGCGTCGTGCTCGCGTCACCATCCAAGGTCAACCGTTCCCATATCCACGAAATCGATACGGCGGTGCGTCTCGAGAGCGGCTTTTCGAAATATACCCGATGGAGCTCTTCTCGCCACCGACCCAGGCATGGCATCGGGTCGGAGTTGCAGCCGAAATTCGGAATCTTCAATCGTCGGCTTGACAACGTCGCGCCGACGGTTCCGCCACGTTGAAAGCGATGCTCCATGGCGATCGATTTCCTGGTCCAGCGGGTGCCGGTCAGATCGTCGAAGAGCTGATTGAATCCGGTGAACTGGGTCGGCTCAAGGGACTGGTCGTCATATTTTTGACCTTTTAAGCCTTGCGTCGCCGCCAGGCGAATACTTGTTCTGGCGCCGGTCCGGGCTGACAAGCCGATTTTGTAGCGCGGCATCTTTGCCGATTCCGACTCGTTGCCATTGAGGACTTCGAAGGCGTAACCGAGGTTGCCTCGAATGCCGTGGCTCAATGGTAGGCTGGCATAAGCATAGAGCCTGTTGTGCTCAAACGAGTCCCAGGTCGGAATCCCCGGGATTAGAAATGCTGGTGTTTCTGTATCACCTTCGGAACGCCATCTGGCTCGATATCTCGAAATTCCAAGTACCCAGTCCAAGTCACGCGTATGCTTCCAGTAGCGCGAGCCAAGCGCAGTGGAGGACAGTCCAACGCGGTCGATTGCCCCGATCGGAAGATTTAGCAGGCGATTGTCGGTTTGCTCTTCAACGCGTTGAGTGGCGGCTGTGACCAGAAGCTCCTCGGTGGCGTCAGCCGCGTGACGAAGGGAAATTCTAGTGGCATTCCTGTGCACCGAGTGGTCCCGAAGAAATTTGGGCTGGCTGCCCAAGCCCAACAGAAGCGGTTCGAACTCGGCGCCGCCAGCACGATCTTCGCTCCAGGCTTCTGCGTGTAACGCCGTTGTGGCGGACGGCACCAGTCGAAGCCCCACGCGCGTCGCCCGCAAGTCCATGTCGGTGAACTGGTCTGGGGCCGTTCGAGCGTATTGGAAATGACCGAACTCGATTTCACTTCGATCGCTCGACCGGCTTGCCAACGCTGTGAGCGCGTGGGTGGACTGCGTGCCGGCAAGGGCCGTCATTGAATAGTGTGCAGGGCCGCGCTCGAACAGGTCCGACCCCTCGACTTGTGTAAGGGCATTCGGTCCACCGACAATTGGAAGTTGCGAGATCATCAGCTGCGGTGCCATCGGTGATTGGCCCAATGGCTGACTGATGCGCGTCTGGAGAGATTGTGAGATTCGTGCCGTTTCGAATCGCGGGTTCTCCGCATAGGCTTGAGCGAGGAGCCGATGGCCGGCGGGACCGATCGGGTCGCTTGCGATCGCGTCATTTGCTGCAATTCGTAATGATTGTTTGAAGCCGAGTTCGGTGTAGGCGGGTCCCAGGTTTGCGCTGCGGGTTGCCCGGTCAACGTTCAGAAGCCGTGTCGAACGCATCACCGCCCGATTGTCGTTCAGGTCGATTGCCTTCTGTCCGTCCGCCAAGGCCCCGATGGGATCGTTCTCCCGCAATTTGCGCAAAGCATCGAATTGCCACGGTGTAGGCGACGCAGGGTCGAGACGGCGAGCCAATCGAAGTTCCTTGCCGGCGAGGGCGCTCCGGTCTTCCCCGACATAGACGCGAGCGAGGTAGGCACGCAATTCCGCATTGCCCGGGTCGTGCAAGACGGCCCGTTCGGCGTCACTGCGCCCTTGCTCGTAGTTGCCGACGCGAATTGCTGCCAGGCCGCGACCGAAGTAGGCCAGGGAATCGCTATCGTCTGCGGCGAGCGCGCGAGTGAAGGTCTCGAGTGCCGCCTCGGTTTCGCCTTCGATCAACTGGACAAAGCCGAGCAATGCCTTGGCACGTGGGAGTCGCGGTGCGCGACGGTTCAACTCCGCAAGTGAACGGCGCGCTGCAGAACTTTGGGCGAGCGAAAGCTCGATCTCGGCGCGCCGTGCCCAAGCGAACGGATTTGCCGGCGCCAAACGGGTTGCGTCGACGGCAGCGACGAGCGCCTTGTCGAGTTCGCCTCGGGCCTGCAGAGCGTAGCTGAGCGCCAGCCGGGCGGCAGCCGAATTCTCGTTTGAGGCGTTCGCAGCCCGGGCTGTTTCAATAGCCTGTGGCTGATTTCGGGCAACCTGAATGACGGCGCGAAGGGCACTTGCCTCTGGATTGCTGGCGGCGGGTATCTGCTCCAGCAACGCCAGCGCGTCGTCCACGCGGCCGAGCGCCAGCAACAGCGAGATGCGAGTGCTGGCGAAGGCGGGTGAACGCTGCTGGTCGGCATCGAGCCTGCCCAAGGCCTCGGCAAAGCGGGAAGCGGACATGCTTGCCTGTGCCTGCCGCAGAGAATCGGCCTGTGGCTCAGCCATGGCCGCCAACATGTCATCGGAGTGCCAGATGATCTGTGGATAGTGGATCGCCCAGCGCAGCGCGTCGAGCGGGCGCACTTCGATTCGGCTTGGACCCTTGCCGGCGCTGGCTGCGATTGCCGCGCCGGCAGGCAGTAGCACGCTGCCATGGCGGTTCTGCGTCCGGACGCTTCCCGATTCGACGACGACCTGGGCACCGCGCTCGTCGCTGGCAATATTGAATTCGGTGCCCTCGACGAGCGCATTGACGAATGGCGTCGTCACGCTGAAATTCTTGCGCATGCGCGTGATGACGTGCAGGAGGCCTTCGATCAATCCGAGTTCGGTCTGCCCCTCGCGACGGACTGCCAGCACGTGCAGCGTGCTGTTTTCGTCGAGCCGCAGCAGCGAGCCGTCCTGCAGTTGCACGGCTGCGCGACCGGGAGGGCGTACGGCAACCATGTCGCCCGCGCAGAGCGTGGCCGGTGGCTTGATTGGTAGCCACGGGGCATCCGTGGCGCTTCGGCGTTCGACGACCCCTTCCGCGGACAGCAATTGACCTGCCGGCTCGTCGCAAGCCGCGGCGGCAGATGCCGTTGTGAAGCAGACGACGGCGGCGGCCAGACCCCCCACGATCCATCGCGCAACCCTCGGCTGCGTTGGCCAGCAGTGCATGTTCTGTTCCTCGCCGGAAGTCATTACGTTTTGTTGCACGCTGCATATGACACTCTAGTCAGGGCACCTGTCGATCACAAGACAGGGGGCCACTTGTCATGATGGCACGAGGACATATGTCACGGACCAGGCGTCCGGCGCCCGCGCAATGCCGGGATCGCCTGCGAAGGCGACGGAATGCCTAGAATGGGCGCTCGGCCCTTGAGACTTGTGCGATGCGCCAGACAACAACGCCGCTCCATGCAGCACCGGCACGCCCAGCGAGGGCGCCGGTCGGATTCCCATGATCGCCGGACGGTCGTGAGTCGGGCACGTACTTCCGGCCGCCGCCTGCGTCTGCTGCTGGGGCTGCCGGCGCTGGCGGGCCTGTTGGCGGCCGCCACGTGGCTGACGCCGCTGTCGCGCCTCGAATGGGCGCTTGGCCTCGACCTGCTGTATGCGATGCGCGGGCACCGGCCTGCACCGGACAATATCGTCGTGGTGGCGATGAACGGGGCCTCGGCACGGACCCTCGGGCTGCCGCTCAGGGCCGACCGCTGGCCGCGGCGCCTGCACGCGGCGCTTGTCGACGGTCTCCACGCGGCTGGCGCCCGCGTGATCGGTTTCGATTTGCTGTTCGCGCGGCCGCGCGATGCGGCGGACGATGCCGCGCTGGCGCTCGCGATCGGACGGGCGGGAAACGTCGTGCTGGCCGAGACCGTCGAGCGCAATTTCGTTCGCGATGGCAACAGGCTCGTCGCCGCGACCGAGATCAGCCGACCTCCGCTGCGGCTGCTGGCTGACGCCGCGTGGGCGACCGCTCCGTTCGTGCTGCCCAAAACGCCGTACGGCGTGTTCGAGTTCTGGGTGCGGGTGCCGACGCTGGGCGATCGCCCGTCCTTGCCTGCCCGGCTTGCCGAATACCTCGGCGTCACGGCGGGGTCGATGCCCGACGGCGCCGTCGCGATGAACCTGTACGGCCCGATCGGCTCGTTCGACACCATCGACTACCCGAGCGCGCTCGACATGCTGGCCGATCCGGTGCGGGCGTCCTATTTCGCCGGCAAGGCGGTGCTGGTCGGCTACTCCGAGACCAACCAATCCTTGCAGGTGGATGCCTACCAGACGCCGTTTACCCGAGACGACGGTGTCGATGTCAGTGGCGTCGAACTTTGCGCGACGGCGCTCGCCAATCTGGTCGAGCGTAGCTGGCTGCGCCGGCCGGCCGAATGGGTCGCTTCGAGTGCGCTCGCGGTCCACGCAGCGCTGCTTGTGGTGCCGTGGCTATTCCTCGGCGCCCGGAGTGCGATCGTCGCGATGGTTCTCGTGCAGTCGCTGCTAGCGGTCGTCGTCGTGGCGGCCTTCTCACAAGGCCTGCTGTGGTTGCCGCTGGTCGTGCCGCTGGTGGCGTCGCCACTGATCGCGGCGGCCCTCGGCGCTGCCCACACGCACATGCGCCACCTCGATCGTCACCGCGAACTCGAGCATGCGATCGAGCTGGGGCTGTCACCGGAAGCCCTGGCGCGCCTGTCGGCGATGATCGGCGACCTGCGGCAGGGGCGTACGCTGTTCGCGATCTGCCTGTGCAGCGACATCGTCTCGTTCACGCGATTGAGCGAAGGCCGATCGCCACAGGCGGTGCGGGACATGCTCAACGCCTATCTCGAGCGCTTCGCCGGCGCGGTCGAGGCGAACGGCGGACACATCGCCGACATGGTCGCCGACTCGGTGCTGTCGCTGTGGTTTGCCGATGAGGGCTCGGCGACCGCGGTGGCCGCTGCCTGCGCCGCCGCGCTGCGTGTCGATCGCGAGATGAACGGCCCGAGCCCGGCCGCCGGTGCGCTGCCGACCCGGCTCGGCCTGCACTGCGGGCCAATCTTCTATGGCGCGATCGGCACCGGCGGACGGCGCGAACTGCATGCGGTCGGCGACATCGTCAATACCACGAGCCGGATCGAGAGTGCCAACAAGTACATCGGTACCCGAGTGCTGATCTCGCGCGAACTCGCCGTGCAGGCTGGTGACTCGTGTTCGCTGCGGGGGCTCGGACGATTCGCAGTGTCGGGCAAGGAACAGGTCCTCGAACTGTACGAGCTGCGCGAGCGTCCGCTGTCGCAGACGACGGCCTCCCGCTTCGACGAGGCCCTGGCGGCGTTTCGGCAGGGCCGGCTCGACCAGGCCCGCGGCATCTTTGCCGAGATCGCCGGCAGCGGCGACGGCGCGCCGGCGGCGTTCTACGTGCAGGCCTGCGACGCCGCGCTTGCGCGGGGCGCTACCGGCCAGTGGTCGGGGGTCGCCGTGCTGCCCGGCAAGTGATCGTGGCTTGCGCGGTGGCCGGCCGTTGACGGTGCCCGATCTCGGGCGCCAGCGGCCAGTGGCAGACCGCCTACGCCCGGCCGGATCGCCCGTTTCGGACCGGAATCACGGTCGTCCGGGCGGCGGCTGGCAAGGTGTCGCGCACCGGCTTGCACGAACGCCGGAAAAGCGGCATCATTCGCGCCTCGTTGCCGACCGGCCGGTCGCTTCGGGCGGTTCCGGGGCTGTCGCGTGGCCCGGGAAGATGCGGGAATAGCTCAGTTGGTAGAGCGCAACCTTGCCAAGGTTGAGGTCGCGAGTTCGAGACTCGTTTCCCGCTCCAGTTCAAGTGGGGAGGACATCCGGCGGATGGTCCTCCCCATTTTCGTTTACGCTGCGATCCGAGATGATCGACATCGTCAATCCCCGTCCGGAGTGGATGCCACCGGCCTACGGCGGCGGCAGCATCCTGGACCTCGTGCACTGGATCCGGGCACGGCTGCAGCTGAAGCCTGCCGACGTCGGGGTGCCACTGGCCGGCGGCTTGCCGACGGCTGGCGGCCAGCGACTGGTGCTGGGCTTGTTCGATGGCCTCGGCGATCTCTACCTGCGCCGTCAAGGCGCGCATTCGGCGATGCTGGCGGCGCGCCGCGCCGGGCTCAGTTCGGTCTTCCCGTCGACCACCGCGTCGGCCGTGACGACCTTGATGACGGGTCTCTCGCCGGCATCGCACGGCCTCAACGGGTGGGTCTGCAGAGGGCACGGGTCGGTCGGGCTGTTCGAGCCCTTGCCGATGATCTATCACGACACGCGCAAGCCCCTGCGCCACTTTCTGCGGCGCCGCCGACTGTTTCCGTATCGTTCGCTGTACCAGGGTCTCGGCTGCATCTCGTTCGTGATCAGCCCGGCATGGCTGATCGACTCCGATTTCAGCCGGCTGCACAGTCGCGGCGCCGCGGTCGCGGGCTATCGCTCCCTCGACGAGGTGCCGGAACTGCTGGCCTTCGCGCTCGAGCGGCTCGGACCACGCGGGCTGATCCATCTCTACGTGCCCCATTTCGATGCGACTGCGCACGATCACGGCATGACCTCGCCGGAACTGGCTGCGATGTTCGCCCGGCTCGATGACTGTTTCGCGCGCCTCGCCGAATGTTGCGACGCTGGCGAAGCGACCCTGCTGGCAACCGCGGATCACGGCCTGATCGACGCGCCCGAGGATCAGATGATCTGCCTCGGCGCCGATGCCGGCATCGGGTCGATGCTCGCCGCACCGCTGTGGGGTGAGCGGCGGGCGGCGTTCTGCGCGCTGCGGCCGGGGAGCGAACAGGCCTTTCGCGATGCCATCGCAGTGCGCTGGCCGGAACGCATCGACGTGCTCGGCGCACGCCAGGTGCTGGACTCCGGACTGCTCGGGCCCGGTCGCCCGCACCGGGATCTGGCCGTGCGCATCGGCGACCTGCTGCTGTTGCCGCGAGGGGCCGGCACCATCGTCGATGCTGCCCAGCCGCAGGATGTGCACCGTCTGGTGGCCGTACACGGCGGGCTGTCGCCGGAGGAGATGAGCGTGCCGCTGCTGGTGGCCGGCAGCGCCTGAGCTCAGTGCAGATCGTCCTTGGCGGCGGGCACCGGCAGGATCGGGATGCCCTCGTCGATCAGGGCCTCGACTTCGTCGCGGCTGGCTCGGCCGCGAATGCTGCGATGCTCGGATTCGCCGGCGTGAACCTTGCGAGCCTCAGCCGGGAACTGCTCGCCGACGTCGTGGGCCGCAGCGGCCATTGCGCGCAGGCTGGCTGCGAGCTGCGCCGCCAGCATTTCGGCGGAAGGCCGGCTGCCGGAGGGGTCGGCCGGCCCCGGGCGCGAGGGCCGCAGGTAGGCTGCCGATGGGCGCCGGTCAACGCGATCGCTGCCACAGGTCGGGCAACTCACGAGGCCTCCGCCGCGCTGGCGCTCGAACTCGCCGGCCGACGCGAACCAGCCTTCGAAACGGTGCCCATGCTCGCACTGCACGTCGATCACGATCATGTGGCAGCGCCCACGGCGGGACCACCATGCATCCGCACGGTCGGTGACGGTGGTGGGAAGAAGGAAGCGACGGCAACGTGGGGCATCCGCGCCAATGTACATCAATCGACGCCGGGCACGGCGTGATGCACGACGCCGGCCACCGCCGTGCGGCAGCGCGCCGATCACCTCGTGAGCGGAGCGGCGATGCAGGCTAAACTTCGAACGAGCGGGCATCGTGACGTGCCCGAGCCGCATCGAAAGGATTCTCCATGACCGACCGCTACGCCGTCTTCGGCAATCCCATCGCCCACAGCCAGTCGCCGCGGCTGCACACCGAATTCGCCCGCCAATGCGGCCAGGACATGGCCTACGAGGCGATCCTGGCGCCGCTCGACGGCTTTGCCGAGGCGGTGGCGGCATTCCGGCGGGCCGGCGGCAAGGGCATCAACGTCACCGTTCCGTTCAAGGTCGAGGCCCTCGAAATTGCCGACCGGGTGAGCGAGCGGGCGCGGATGGCGCGTGCCGTCAATACGCTGCGCTTCGACGACGACGGCATCTACGGCGACAACACCGACGGTGTCGGACTGGTCGCCGACATCCGCGATCGCCTCGGCGTCGACATCGACGGTCGGCGCGTGCTGCTGCTGGGTGCCGGCGGTGCGGCACGCGGCGTCATCCTGCCCCTGCTCGAGGCCGGGGCGGCTGCGCTGATGGTCGCCAATCGCACGCCCGAGCGCGCCGTCGAACTGATCGCGCCCTACGGCGTGCGCGCCGGCCTGCATGCCGGCGGCTTCGGCATGCTCGCCAAGCACGAATTCGATCTCGTCATCAATGCCACCTCGGCGAGTCTTTCCGATCAGAGCCTGCCGTTGCCACAGGGCGTCTTCGCCGCCGGCTCGCTCGCTTACGACATGGTCTATGGCAGGGGCACGACCCGGTTTCTGGCCGATGCGCGCGAACAAGGCGCCACCATGCTGTCGGACGGCCTCGGCATGCTGGTGGCCCAGGCTGCCGAATCCTTCCGCCTGTGGCGCGGTGTGATGCCGGACATTGTGCCGGTGCTGGCCTTGCTGCGCGGCGAATAGGGGGGCGCGGCGGAGAACCGTCGGACCAGCGAAGGGCGCCGCACGGGCACCCGTGCGACGCCGTTGGCTCATGCCGCCAGGGCGACGGCCGGCGTACCGGCGGCGCAGTGCTCGGGGATCAGCCCGGCAACACGCCGCGCGGCAGTGTATGAGCGCCACGAGAGGATGCGCACGAATGCCTCCTCGCTGCCCGCATGGGCCAGCACCGGAGCGGTAACGCCGTCCTCAACCTGGTAGGGCGCTTTCGCCAGCAGCAGCGCGAGCCGCGCGACCGGACGAGCCTCCGCCGGCAGCGGCACGATCTCGTCTTCGACCCGGCGCCGGCTGATCGGCATCGCGGCACCGTGCCAGGCGGCGAGGCGTGCTTCGACGTGGTGACGAACAGTCGCATCGACGCAGGGGGCTGCTTGCCGTGCGATCACCTCGTGCCAGCCGGCCAGCGTACGGGCGATTCTCCGATTCGCGCGTGCCAGGTGCATGTCCGGCGGCAGTTCGGCATCGGGCAACAGCCGCAGGCCGTCGCCGGGCGACAGCGGCTCCCGGTGGTTCTCGCGCAGCTCGTCGCCGAAGCGACGCATGGCCCAGCACTTGACGCTGCCCAGCCCGAGCGGTTCGTCGACCGGGGAGCCCGTGGTCACGATGTGGCTGAAGCGATTGATGTCACCCATCGCCATCAGCGTGGCGATCGCCTCCGGCAACTGGTCCGTGGCAAGCGGTGTGCTTGCCGGTACCGACGCGGCCGGTGTCGCGACCACCTTGTCCCAAGCCGGACGATCGCGCAACCGCGGGTCGTCGATGCGATCCTCGGATGCCTCGAAAATCTGCATGGCGGCCTGGCGTTGATCGCCGGCATGGACCAGGCTCACCAGCATGTCGCCGCAATAGGGGCAATCATCGATCGACGACAGCGCCGCCGCCATCGCCTCCTTGGTGGTGCGATCGGGTCGGTCGTCCACGAGGATCGCCTCGCGGCCGGCGGCCCAGGTGGCGGCGAAGATCTCCGGCACCAGCGAGCGGCTGGTCAGCGAGCCGTTGATGAAGAAATCCCGCTGGATCTGGTGATAGACGGTCGCCACCAGGCCCTGCGCCCGCCGGCTCGGGACCGTGCCGACATGGCGAAGCGTGTTGCGGGACAAGGCGTCGAAGAGCCAGAAACGAAGGGGTTTGGGCAGCATGCTCATGGTCGGGTTCCCCTTGGATAGCGATATCGGGTTTCCGGTGCGATAGCGACGGGCCGCGGATCGCATTCGACTCGGCGCCACCTGTCATGGGGTGCATCGTCCGTCCGTGGTCGACGCCTGAATCGCACGGCCAGTCTCGCTTCAGGACCGGGCCGAATCCAGTACAGGATCCGTAGCGGTCGCCCGGACACCGGCACCCGCTTGCCGCGGCAAGCCCGTGTCGCGCCGCGATCGGATGCGTGGAATGCGGCCCCGGGTGGTCGCGCGCCGCCGCATGGCTGCAATCGCTACCGATCTTGTACTGGCATTGGCGAGGCGGAAGATCCTGACCGCCGGCATCGCCTGATCGCGCAGTTGCCCGCCCGCGGACGAGGGCCGGCGCGGCGACGCCATGCCGTTGCGTCCGGCCCCCTGTGTCCCGAATGCCGCCAAATCCGGGGCGAAAAATCTGCACGTGACTAGTGACTACCCGGCCAAAGATTTGGTAAGCTACTTTTCGGGCGTCTTCGGTTCGGTCGGCATCAAGCTCCGGATCTCGAGAAGTCGCCCATCCGGCCGTCGTTGCGGCCGGCCATTCATCACCTTCAACGGAGGGAGGCAGGGGAGTCATGAAGAAGAGCATTTGCGTGCTGGCGATCGCCGGCGCATTCGGAAACGCCGCAGTGGCCGGCGACAATGTCACGCTCTACGGCATCGTCGACATCGCCGTGGCCTACGGCAAGGCGGACGACGCCAAATTCACCGGCGTCATGCGCGACGGCGGCCTGGCGGGCAACCGCTTCGGCCTGAAGGGTTCCGAAGACCTCGGCAACGGCCTGAGCGCCGTCTTTGCGCTCGAGCAGGGCTACCTGCCGGGCAGCGGTGGCGAGCACCGGGCAGGGCGCGCATTCAGTCGCCAGAGCTGGGCGGGCCTGAAGGGAGGCTTCGGCACGGTCAGCCTCGGCTACCAATATGCGCCGGGCTATCTGATTCCCTACAACTACCAGGTGATGAGCGGATCGGCCGGCTTTGCGCCGCGCTCGACGCTGGCATTCGCCGGCGGCTACACGATCTCGCCGGGCAGCGGCGCGCGTTTCGACAATGCCATCCGCTACGCTTCGCCGAAGTTCGGCGGTTTCGACGTGCAGGGCATCTACGCCTTCCATGCGGTGCAGAGTGACGACGGCAGCGACCCCGACCGTTCCGACGATGACCGTTACGGCATTGGCGCGACCTACGAGGGCGGCCCGGTGAAGGCCGGTCTGGTCTACCACAGCATCGGCACCGGCACCGGCGCGGACGATACCCAGGAACTGTTCGTCGGTGTGTCCTACGATCTCGGCGCCGTCAAACTGGTCGGAAGCTGGTCCCGCAAGGACGCGGACGGCGATACCGCAGCCGACAATACGCTGTTCTCGCTGGGTGCGGTGATGCCGGTCGGGCAGTCCGGCAGCGCTCACCTCGGTTTCGCCAAGCTCAATCCGCGCGGCGACGACAACAACGGCAAGTCGATCACCGCCGGCTACATCCAGGGACTGTCGAAGCGCACCAAGCTGTATGCGGCGATCAACCGCCTGACCTACGACGACGGCGTCACCTACGCCGGCAGTCCGGGTGCCGCGGTCAGCGTCGCGGCCGCGGGCGAGAGCGCCAATACGGTGCTCGCCGGCATCTTCCACAGTTTCTGAGCGCGCCCCGGGCACGGGGTGCGTGTTTCTCCTCCCGCCCGGTTGCGTTCCCGGGCGGTTGCAAGGGCCGAACCGGCGACGGGTCGGCCCTTTTTTGCGTCCCGAGGTCGGCTGCCGATCGCTTCGAAGAAATGTTTTGGTCAAGCGTTTGACAGGGTAGTTAAACCATGGAACAATGCAATCCATCGAGGCGAGCAGGCAAGCAAAGACCTGTGCCCGGCATTCATCCGGCGGCAAGCCGGTGAACAAAACCCTGAGGGAGACAAACTCATGAAGCCTTCTGCAGTTCCTTCGATCGTCCTGGCCCGGCGCGCTCTGCGGCGTCGGCCTTGCGGTCGCTGACCGGCCGGGAGACGAGGATGGATTTCCAGATCGCCTTGTTCCTGGCCCAGGACGGCATCACCGGCGGCGCGATCTACGCGTTGCTGGCGCTGGCCCTGGTGTTGGTGTTCTCGGTCACGCGCGTCATCTTCATTCCGCAAGGCGAGTTCGTCGCGTTCGGTGCGCTGACGATGGCCACACTGCAGGCGGGGCAGACCCCGGCGACGGTGTGGCTGCTGCTCGGCGCCAGCGCGGTGGCCGCGGTCATCGAGCTGTGGCGGCAGGGGCGCCGCGGATCACTGGCGACGACAGGCTGGCGCGACGCGGCGAAGCTGCTGCTTTACCCCGCGGCGGTGGTCGCGCTGACGCTGGCGTTGC
>JAGRFY010000181.1 GCA_020445765.1 Rhodocyclaceae bacterium
GCCGGCACCAGCGAGATCCGCCGCATGCTGATCGGCCGCGAGCTGTTCGCCGAAACCGCCTGAGGGACCCGGCCCCCCGATCCGGGCACGGCGAGGGATGCCGCAGGCCCGATCGCTCCGGTATCGTCTCGGCTTCCCGGCCAACGGAGACTCGAACGACATGGCAAACACGCTGCGCGTCCTCGACGCGAACGATTCCACCGAACTGGACCACGTACGCCAGTTCTTTCGCAATTACGCGGCTTGGCTCGGCCGCGATCTCTCGTTCCAGGGCTTTGCCGACGAGATGGCCAGCCTGCCCGGCGCCTATGCGCCGCCGGAAGGGCGCCTGTTCTACGCCGAATGCGACGGCCGCCCGGCCGGCTGCGTCGGCATCCGCCGATTCTCGGACGGTGTGTGCGAGATGAAGCGGCTGTATGTCGAGCCCGATTTCCGCGGGCTCGGCCTCGGTCGCGACCTCGCTCTGGCGGCGATCAAGGCGGCGCGCACGCTGGGCTACCGGCGCATCCTGCTCGACACCCTGCCGGCGATGCGGATCGCCGTGAAGCTCTATCGCGAACTCGGCTTCCAGGAGGCGCCGGCCTACTACCCGACGCCGATCGAAGGCACCATGTTCCTCGCCCTCGACCTCGAATCCTGGAACGAGGAGCGGGTGCAGAACGACATGCTCGCCCACCTGTTCGACTACAACCGCGCCTGGTCGCAGCAGATGCGCGAGGTGGATCCGCAGTACTTCGAGAAGCTGTCGCAACTGCAGACGCCGGAATACCTGTGGATCGGCTGCTCGGATTCGCGGGTGCCGGCCAACCAGATCATCGGCCTGCTGCCGGGCGAGGTCTTCGTGCACCGCAACGTCGCCAACGTCGTCGTCCATACCGACCTCAACTGCCTGTCGGTGGTGCAGTTCGCGGTCGATGTGCTGAAAGTCAAGCACATCATGGTGGTCGGTCACTACGGCTGCGGCGGCGTCAAGGCCGCGCTCGATCGCGCCCGCGTCGGTCTGGTGGACATCTGGCTGCGCCACGTCATCGATGTGCACGTCAAGCATCGCAAGCGGGTCGATTGCCTGCCGGAGGAATTGCGCCACGACCGCCTGTGCGAACTGAACGCGCTCGAACAGGTGGTCAATGTCGCCCAGACCGTGGTCGTGCAGGACGCCTGGCGCCGCGGCCAGCCGCTGACCGTCCATGCCTGGGCCTACGGCCTGAAGGACGGCCTGATGACCGATCTCGGCCTCAACGTCAGCCGCCCCGAGGATCTGCTGCCGCGCTATCTGGCCGCGCTCGAGTCACTCGGTCCGTGAGCGCCGGCCGCGCTACCGGGCGCGCACGACGACGGGAGGAGAACACGATGAAGACCGTGCTGGTGGTCGGCGCCTCGCGCGGCCTGGGACTGGAATTCGTGCGTCAGTACGCCGCCTCCGGCTGGCGGGTGCTGGCCGGCCTGCACCACCCGGCCTCGACCGATCTGCCGGCCGCGATCACCACCCATGCGATCGACGTCTGCAACCTGGCCTCGATCGACGCCGTGGCCGAGGCGCTGCAGCACGAACTCGACCACCTGGTGATCAGCGCCGGCGCCCTCGGCGTCAAGAACCAGCGCTTCGAGACCCCCGACCCGGAGGACTTCGACCGGGTCATGCGCACCAACGTGCTCGGCACGATCGCGCTGATCGAGCAGCTCGCGCCGCGCATGGCCGCCGGCGGCACGATCGCCGTGCTGAGCTCGCGGATGGGCTCGATCGGTGACGCCGACAGCCCGTTCGCACTGCTCTACCGCTGTTCCAAGGCCGCCGTCAACATGGTGGTCAAGTGCGCCGCCAGCGCCTACGCCGACAGCGGCCTGCGCATCGTCGCGCTCTATCCGGGCTGGGTCCGCACCGAGATGGGCGGCCCCGACGCGCCGCTGCTGCCGCCCGAATCGGTGACCGGCATGCGCCGCGTGATCGACGACGCCGACGCCTTCCCGAGCGGCGGCTTTTTCAGCTACCGGGGCGACCCCCTGCCCTGGTAACCCCCCGACCCCGGAGACACGATGCCCCCACCCCGCCTCAATCCCGCCTTTTCGCTCGAGCGCCTGAACGCGCGTACCCCCGGCACGCTGCCGGGCTGGTTCGGCTTCGAGGTCGCCCTCGTCGAGGCCGGCCGCCTCGAAGCCGGCTTCGACCTGCGCCCGGACATGCTCGCGCCCAACGGCTACCTGCATGCCGCGTCGGTGATTGCGCTGGCCGACACCGCCTGCGGCTACGCCACCTTCGCCCACCTGCCGGAAGGCGCCGAAGGCTTCACCACGATCGAACTGAAGAGCAACTTCCTTGGCACCCAGCACGACGGGCGCATCGCCTGCGTCGCCACCGCGGCCCATTGCGGTCGCAACACCCATGTCTGGGATGCCGAGGTTCACGGCGAGCGCGGTCGGCTGGCGCTGTTCCGCTGCACCCAGATGATCCTCTGGCCGAAGCGCTGACGGGAGAACCGCAGATGCCCGAACCGATCGACTTCCACTTCGATTTCTCGTCGCCCTACGGCTACCTGATGAGCGAACGCATCGACGCGCTTGCGGCGCGCTTCGATCGCAAGGTGCGCTGGAAGCCGATGCTGCTCGGCGTGGTCTACAAGCAGCTCGACAGCCAGCCGCTGCCTTCGATACCGATGAAGGGGCCTTACTCGCTGCACGACATCCGCCGCAGCGCCCGCCATCTCGGCATCGCACTGACCATCCCGACGCCGTTCCCGGTCGCCACCCAGCACGCCGCACGCGCCTACTACTGGCTGCACGGCCAGGACTGCGCGATGGCCCGCGCCTTCGCCCATGCGGTGTTCCGTGCCTATTTCGTCGATGGGCGCGACATCTCGAGCAAGGACGTCGTCGTCGCGCTGGCCGCCGCAGCCGGCGCCGATGCCGACGCCTGCGCGCGGGCGCTCGACGACGACGCTGTGAAGCAGCGGCTGAAGGACGCCTGCGGCGAGGCGCTCGCGGCCGGCGTCTTCGGCTCGCCCTACGTCGTCATCGACGGTGAGCCCTTTTGGGGCGTCGACCGCCTTGCGCAGATCGAGCGCTGGCTGGCCGAAGGCGGATTCTGAGATGGCCGGCTTCGAGCGCATCTGCGTGTTCTGCGGCTCGCGCGCCGGCGTGCGCGACGACTACCGCGCCAGCGCCGACGCCCTC
>JAGRFY010000041.1 GCA_020445765.1 Rhodocyclaceae bacterium
CGTTTTAGGTTGTTGATATCGGCCGCTTTTTCAGGACGTGGACGAGCCACGAGCCTGTCCATCGAATTGGCCGTGGGGCGGAGTATAGGAAGGCGGATCTTACTTGATGCTTACAAGCCGGCGATCCGCCGGGATCAAGCGCGTCACAGTTCCTCGGCCAGCAGGCGGCGGTAGAACTCGTGGAAGTGCTGCATGCCGTCCTCCATCGGCGACTGGTAAGGGCCGGCGTCGTCGATGCCCTGCCTCATCAGCGCGAAACGACCTCGGTCCATGCGCTCGGCGATCTCGTCGTCCTCGACCGCGGTCTCCATGTACGCGGCCTGTTCCGCTTCGACGAAGCCCCGCTCGAATTCGACGATCTCCTCCGGATAGTAGAATTCGACGACATTGGTGGTGCGATTGACGTCTTCGGGAATCAGCGTGCTGACCACCAGCACGTGGGGATACCACTCGACCATCACGTTGGGATAGTAGGTCAGCCAGATGGCACCCTGCCTGGGCGCTTCGCCGCCGGAGTAGTCGAGGACGGCCCGGTGCCAGCGGCGATAGGCGTCCGATCCGGGTCGCGACAGCGAGGTCACGCCGACCCGCTGCACCGAAAACCACTCGCCGAACTGCCATGCGAGGTCGTCGCAGGTGACGAAATTGCCGAGCCCCGGATGGAACGGGGCGACGTGGTAGTCCTCCAGGTACACCTCGATGAAGGTCTTCCAGTTGTAGTTGCAGCGATGGATCTCGACCCGGTCGAGCTTGTAGCCGTCGAAATCGAATTGCGGGGCCACCGCCATCCCGGCCAGGTCTGCCGTCGCCGAACGCGGCCCGCGGAACAGCAGGCCGCGCCAGCTTTCGAGCGGCGTCCTGCGCAGGTGGAGGCAGGGATTGCGCTCGAATTGCGGCGCGCCGAGCAACTGGCCACGCCGGTCATAGGTCCAGCGGTGCAGCGGGCAGACGATGTTGCTCAGCCGGCCCGAGCCTTCGAGCATGATCGCCTGGCGATGACGGCAGACGTTGGACATCTCGTGGAAGCCGTCGTCGCCATGCACCAGCAGGCTGGCATGATCGCGCCATTCCAGAGAACGGTAGTCATGGACTTCTGGTACCATCAGCCGATGCCCGACATAGCCGGGACCGGCATCGAAGATGAGTCGCTTCTCCAGTTCGAAGATCCGATCGTCGAAGTACCACGAAACGGGCAGTTGAGAAGTCGCTGGAGCGACCTTGAGCTGGGAAGCGATGTCGGACATCCCCGAACCTCCTGAACAAGAATAGAAATCCGGAAAGAGGGACCGGCCAGTATAGCCCAAGCGCGTGCGACGGCCACGCCCACCGACCCGACAACCTCTCGTCACCGCCCCGACAGCATGGCACGATCCACCCGCGCGCAACCCGACTTCGAAAAGTCCGTCGCCGAACTAGAAGACATCGTCCGCCAGATGGAACAGGGGGACGTCGGACTGGAGCAGTCGCTGAACCTCTATCAACGGGGCATCGCCCTTGTTCGCGGTTGCCGAGAAGCCCTCGACAACGCCGAACAGCGCGTCCGCGAACTGCACGACGGCGAGTTGTCGACGTTGGCGCCAACCGCTGCCGGCGACCGCCAGGAATAGCCGATGCCCGATTTCCAGGCCTGGACGACGCGCATCCTGAAGCGCACCGAAGCAGCGCTCGAAGACCTGCTGCCCCCGGCGACCGTCGCACCCGAACGCCTGCACGCCGCCATGCGGTACGCCGTGCTCGGGGGCGGCAAGCGGGTGCGGCCATTGCTCGTCCACGCGGCAGGCGAAGTCTGCGCTGCGTCGTCCGACACGCTCGATTCGGCGGCCTGTGCCGTCGAATTGATCCACGCCTACTCGCTGGTCCATGACGACATGCCGTGCATGGACGACGACGTGCTGCGTCGCGGCAAGCCGACGATACACGTCCAGTATGACGAGGCCACCGCCCTGCTCGCCGGCGACGCCCTGCAGACCCTGGCCTTTCACGCCTTGTCGCGGCCGGCGCTGCTGGCCGATGCCGCGGTGCAGGCGGCGATGATCCACGACCTCGCGCTGGCGGCCGGCTCCCGCGGCATGGCCGGTGGTCAGGCGATCGATCTGGCCTCGGTCGGCCGGCAACTCGATCGCAGCGAACTGGAATTCATGCACATTCACAAGACGGGCGCGCTGATCCGTTGCGCGGTGATGCTCGGCGCGCGCTGTGGCGCCCCGCTCGAACACGGCCAAGTCGAACGGCTGGATCGTTTCGGCAAGCTGGTCGGCCTGCTCTTCCAGGTCGTGGATGACATCCTCGACGCCGACGGCGACACCGCCACGCTGGGCAAGACAGCCGGCAAGGACGCGGCCCACGACAAGCCCACCTACGTCAGCCTGCTCGGTCTCGCAAGGTCGCGGGCATATGCCAGCGAATTGCTCGACGAGGCGGTCGGCGAGATCGCGCCGCTGCCGGCATCAGGGCGCCTGGCGGATCTGGCGCGCTTCGTGGTACACCGCCGATTCTGAGCACCGGCCAGGAAATCGACGCCAGATGTCCGACCACTCCCTGCTTGAGACCATCGAATCGCCAGTCCAGTTGCGTCGCCTCGAGCGTCGGCAATTGCCTGCGCTGGCCGATCAGCTCCGGGCCTTCCTGATCGAGTCGGTGTCGAAGACCGGTGGCCACCTGTCGTCGAATCTCGGCACCGTCGAACTCTCGATCGCACTGCACTACGTATTCGACACGCCCCGCGACCGCCTGGTATGGGACGTCGGGC
Source organism: Rhodocyclaceae bacterium (assembly GCA_020445765.1). GTDB lineage: Bacteria > Pseudomonadota > Gammaproteobacteria > Burkholderiales > Rhodocyclaceae > Cognatazoarcus. The sequence goes on from JAGRFY010000041.1 coordinate 2,750, forward strand.
ACCAGACCTACGGTCACAAGACGCTCACCGGACGACGCGACGCCATGTCCACGCTGCGCAAGTTCGGCGGCATCTCCGGCTTCCCGAAGCGATCCGAGAGCGAGTACGACACCTTCGGTACGGCCCACTCGTCGACCTCGATCTCGGCCGCGCTCGGCATGGCCGTGGCCGCGCGGGCAGAAGGCAGCAGGCGCCACAACGTCGCGGTGATCGGTGACGGTGCGATGTCGGCGGGCATGGCCTTCGAGGCACTGAACAATGCCGGCGACATGAGCGGTCTTCGCCTGCTGGTGATCCTCAACGACAACGAGATGTCGATCTCGCCGCCGGTCGGCGCGCTGACCCGCATCTTTGCGCGCCTGATGTCCGGCAGTACGGTCAGCGCCGCACGGCGGGCCGGCGGCCGGGTGCTCGGCGTCGCGCCGCCGATGCTCGAACTGGCGCGCAAGGTCGAGGAACACGTCAAGGGCATGATCGCGCCCGGCACCCTGTTCGAGGAGTTCGGCTTTCATTACTACGGGCCGATCGACGGACACGACCTCGACGCGCTGGTACCGACGCTGCAAAACCTCAGGAAACTCGAAGGCCCCCAGTTCCTGCATATCATCACGCGCAAGGGCCAGGGCTACAAGCTGGCCGAGGCGGACCCGATCCTCTACCACGGCGTGTCGCGCTTCGATCACACCTCGGGCATCGACACCAAGCCCTCGTCCGGCCGGGCATCCCCGACCTACACCCAGATCTTCGGCGACTGGCTGTGCGACATGGCGGCACGTGACGACAGACTGATGGCGATCACGCCGGCGATGCGCGAAGGCTCGGGCATGGTGCGCTTCGCCGAGGAATACCCGGAACGCTACTTCGACGTCGGCATTGCCGAACAGCACGCGCTGACCTTTGCCGCCGGGCTCGCCTGCGAAGGCTCGAAGCCGGTGGTGGCGATCTATTCCACCTTCCTGCAGCGCGCATACGACCAGTTGATCCACGACATCGCGCTGCAGAATCTGCCGGTGACCTTCGCCATCGATCGCGCCGGTCTGGTCGGCGCAGACGGCGCGACCCATCACGGCGCCTTCGATCTGTCCTACCTGCAGTGCATTCCGAACATGGTGGTGATGGCCCCGTCGGACGAAAACGAGTGCCGGCAAATGCTCTATACCGCCTACTGCCACGCCGGTCCGGCAGCGGTTCGCTACCCGCGGGGCAAGGGCATGGGCGTCCCGCCGCAGGCCGAAATGAGGGCACTGACGATCGGCAAGGGCGAAATCCGCCGGCGCGGAAGCAGGATCGCCCTGCTCGCGGTCGGCAGCATGGTCGCCCCTGCGCTCGACGCCGGCGAGCAGCTCGACGCGACGGTCGCCAATCTGCGCTTCGCCAAACCCCTCGACCGCGAACTGATCCGCGAACTCGCGGCCGACCATGAGTGGCTGGTGACGATCGAGGAGAATTCGGTCGCCGGCGGGGTCGGCGGGGAGATCCTGCGCTGCCTCGAGGGCTGCGAAGCGCACCCTCGCACGCTGCAGCTGGGGCTGCCCGACGCCTTCGTCGATCACGGCGAGCAGGGTCAGTTGCTGGCCTCGATCGGTCTCGATGCCGATGGCATCGTGCGCAAGGTCCGGCAATTTACCGGGGCCGGCGAATAATTGAGTAAATTGGTCGGGAATGCTAGCATTCCTAGGACCGTCAATTCGCCGAAGAACCGGGAATCACCGATGAACGCCCCTGACAAAGACACCATGCCCGACGTCCAGGGCTTCGCAGACAGTCGCGCCCTGGCGATCGACAAGGTCGGCATCAAGTCGATCCGCCATCCGGTCAAGGTCGCCGACCGCGCTGGCGGTGTCCAGCACACCGTCGCAGTATTCAATATGTATGTCGGCCTGCCCCATGATTTCAAGGGCACCCACATGTCGCGCTTTGTCGAAATCCTTAACACGCGGGAACGCGAGATCTCGGTCGAACTGTTCGAGCCGATGCTGCGTGACATGATCGAACGTCTCGAGGCCGAGACCGGCCACATCGAGATGAGCTTCCCGTATTTCATGAACAAGGCCGCTCCGGTGACCGGTGTCGAGAGCCTGCTCGACTATGAGGTGACCTTCATCGGCGAGATTCAGCAGGGTGGCGACTACGAATTCACGCTGAAGGTCCTGGTGCCGGCCACCAGCCTGTGCCCCTGCTCGAAGAAGATCTCGGACTACGGCGCCCACAACCAGCGCTCCCACGTGACCGTGACCGCACGGCTCGAAGGACATCTGTGGATCGAGGAACTGGTCGAAATGGTCGAGGCCCAGGCCTCCAGCCAGCTCTACGGCCTGCTCAAGCGGCCGGACGAGAAGTTCGTCACCGAGCACGCCTATGACAACCCGAAGTTCGTCGAGGATCTCGTGCGTGACGTCGCCGGCGTGCTCAACCGTGAACAGCGCATCCTCGCCTACACCGTCGAAGCCGAGAACTTCGAGTCGATCCACAACCACTCGGCCTATGCCATGATCGAGGCCATTCGGGCAGGCTAGGCCGCGCACCCGCCCGAGGTGGCGGCAGCAGAACGAGCGCCCGAACCGGCGGAGCCCGAATCGAGGTTGCATGACGACGGCACCCCCGATTCCATCGACATTCGATTAAACTGCTTTCCCTGTCCGGTCCGTTAGCGTCGCGTGCCGCGCCGGAAGGCGCCGCAACCACGCTTGCTGGCCGCGCGCCGATCCACCCTGCCCACGGTGCCGCCAACTCGATGCCAACCGGGAAGAGACTGCTACTGGTCGGACATGATGTCACGCTGGCCCATCTTGCCAGGCCGTTGACCCTCGGCAAGGCGGCAGTCGAAGCCGGCTGGGAGACGCACCTGGCGAGCTCGAGGCGGATCTCGACGGTGCCGCACGATTTCGCCGGCATCACCCATGCGCTCGAAACCGTCGATGCGCCCCGCTTCGCCCGCAGACTTGCCCTGGGCTCGCCGCTGTTTCCGGCATCCGAGTTGCAGCAGCAGTTCTCCGAAGATCTCGCGCTCCTGGATCGGGTGCGACCGACCATCATCGTCGGCGACTTTCGCCCGAGCATGGCGGTCGCCGCGCGAGTGCGTTCGATACCGTTCGCCAACCTCTGCAACGCCTACTGGACGAGCTGGGCCGACGCAAGATTCGACGTCCCCGAACTGCCGGTTCTGAGTCAATTCGGAGACGGAATCGGCCAGTTGCTTTTCGACCTGGGCCGCAAACCGGTCTTCGCGATCCACGCGCGCCCCTTGCGCCGTCTGTATCGCAAGCACGGCCTGGTGCCGCCGGCACCCACGCTCGGGGATCTCTATACCGCCGGCGACTTCCGGCTGTTCTCGGACCTGCCGGAACTGTATCCAGACAAGCCACTCCCCACCGACAGCCGCTTTCTGGGGCCGGTTCAATGGGCACCGGACCTGCCGCCGCCGGCGTGGTGGCACGAGCTCGACAGCCATGCACCGACCGCCTACGTCTGCCTGGGCAGTTCGGGGCGGCAGGACCGACTGCCGATGATCCTCGACGCGCTGACCACCGGAACGAACCTGCAATGCATCGTGGTCGGGCCGTCTGAACTGTCGACGGCCAAGCCTGGCAGGATCTTCGCCGCGCCGATACTGGCCGGAGACCAGGCTGCCGCGCGAGCCGATCTCGTCGTCTGCAATGGCGGCAGCCCGACCGCCTACCAGGCCCTGGCCCAGGGCAAGCCGGTACTCGGCGTCGCGAGCAACCTCGACCAGAACCTGAACATGTACTTTCTTGCCCGGCAGGGGGCCGGCATCAGGCAGGCCAGTCAGTCCCTGCGGGCGCCGGACTTCCTGGGCGAGATCGAGACGCTGCGCTCGGACGGACCACGAAATGCCGCAGCCAGGCTGGCAGAGCGGATCGCAGACGCGCCTGCAACGGAGGCATTCGTCCGTTTCCTAGAGACCCAGTAGCACGGAGGTGAGCGCCGATGAGGACCATCCCGCCGAAGCCGATAGCCCAGTTCACGATCCTGACGACGGCCGAAGCAGCAGCGTCGATTGCGCTGTCCGGGATCGTCGCGAAAGCAGTCGCCAGCGACATCTACCGCGGCGTTCTGCACGTAATCCTCGCGATCCTGCTGTTCTACGTGCTGTCGATCGCTGTGTTTCGGCTGCTTCAGCGATTCTGGCCGCTGACACCCGGCGAGATCGAACCAGGGTCGGCAGCCGAGCACCGAGCATTTCTCTACACCCTGCACTACCTGTTGATCTTCAACACGCTGATCTTCAGCCGCACCCTGCCGGTGCCGCTGATGCGGCTGGTCCTGCAGGGTCTGGGCGCCCGCTTCGGACGCAACGCCTACAGTTCCGGCATCGTCATGGACGCGCAGTTCGTCACGGTCGGGGACGACAGCATCATCGGAAACAGTGCCATGTTGATTCCGCATGTGATCGAGGGCGACCGGCTGGCCTTCCATCCGGTGCGAATCGGTCATCGCGTCACGATAGGCGCCCGCGCGGTGATCATGGCGGACGTCACCATCGGCGACGACGCCACCGTAGCCATCCAGGCAGTCGTCCGCAAGGGAACGCGCATTGAGGCGGGAGAGGTCTGGGCAGGCGCGCCCGCCAAGTGCATCCGCCGACCCCAATCAGGTCATCCCGAATGAGGATTCGGTACCGAACGACGGGCTAGATCGCGAGCCGCAGATACTTCGTCGCCGTCAGCATCGACAGGAACCGGATATGCGTGCCAGATAGCCAGAACAGTGCCAGCTCGTCCGGAAACCGAATCACACGCCCGCTCGAGTTCAATGGCGACTCCTGTGCGGGCAGGGCTGAGTCGGCTCACGGCAATGGCTCGCGCCGCGACGATCTTGGCAATCGCGACCCGAGGCGTCGCTCGGGTCTACCGATGCACTGAATTGCAGCCGTGTACCGCGCGATGCGAGCAGGCAAAAAAAAACCGTGGGCCCGAAGGCCCACGGCTCGAATCACTAACCACTCTTCCCGTCAGGCGGACTTGCGGCGGCGCAGGGTACCCAGGCCGGTGATGGCCAGACCAAGCAGCGCGAGCGAACTCGGCTCGGGCACGGTCGCGATGGTGAAGTCCTGGTTACCGTCAGCCTGGAGCTGGAACGAATCCTGAGGCAGGCCGATCGTTCCGCCGCCGGCGCCCGGCAGGCCGCTGGTCGGCGCCCAACCGGTTACGTTGCCGCCGATCTGCAGCGTGGTCGCCGCGGTCGAATTGGCCAGGTCCGGAGTGATGAAGGCGTTGTTCGTGAAGGTGATCGCCGCCTGCAGAATCGCGTTGCCGCCATCGATCACGTCGAACGCACCACCTGCCTGCGGGCCGAGCACGCCGGAGATCAGCAGCGCGCCATCGGTGATGCCGGCACCGGTCGTCTGAACCGAATCGGGGGACGTGTCGTACCAAATATCGAACGAACCCGAAGTAATCGCGAAGTCTGCCGCGTCGCAGATCGGGCCATTGAAGTTAGTACAAGTCGAGGTCTCGTTCAGCAACAGACGAATCGTGTACTCGTATGTGTTGAAGAACATGCCCGCGGCAGGAATCGTATTGCCGAGAACATCCTTGAGCGCCTCAGCCTTTGCGAAGTACGTCAAAGAAAAGGAATCAACTGCGGCGGTGGCGTCGAAGCCTTCCACCACGGCGGTACCATTGGAGGCCCAGTCGAACCCGCCCCAGTTGCCAAACGATCCGTCTGCGTTAGTCAGCGTCGCCATCGCGAACGCCGGCGCACTACCGAGCAGTGCCGTAGCAACCGCCAGCGCCTTAAGTTTTCCTTTCATCATGGCTTGAATCTCCAAGTCTGTGGGGTTGCCCCATTTCGACCAACATGGCACCACGCCATGTCTTGCGGAGATATAAGCAACCGACGTGCCAGCCATTTCTAATCTATATATATCAGTTACTTGAGACGGGCATTGGAGTGCACGATCGTATCCAGGCGGGCGGACTGTAAAATCCACCGACAGCCCCTCGGGTCAGGCCTTCCCGAGCAGATCCCCCAGGTCGCGCCGGAGCGAACGGGCAGTCCTGGCGCGACCGAAACCCACTCGTCCGAGAAACATCATCCGCCGGGTTTCCGTGGCGCCGAACCTCGATTCGAGCATCGACCCGACCTCGGCCGCAGCCGCAGATGCATGCGCCGCCGCTGAGAACGGCCTGCGCTCCCGTGCATAGCGCGCAAAGATCAGCGGCGTCATCTCCGGCTGCAGTCGAAGGCCGCGAGTCTCCGCGGTCAGCCACAGCCGCTGGACCGCCCGGCCCGCCTCGATGTAGTCGATCCGTGTCCGCGGTTCGCTTTCGGCGATCAGGGCGACATGGGCGCCGCAGAGCATGCCGGGCAGCAAGTCCAGTTCGAGTCGCGGCATGAGTGTCCCTGCCAGGTAGCGATTGAGAAAATCTGCCCGCTCCCAACGCGCCAGTCCCCAGCGCATCAGCCTGCGCAACAGCGGATCTGCACCGAGTGCCTGGTCGGGAATACGCATCTTGCTGGTCTCGGCATCCCAGTCGATGATGCTGCGGTGCACTTCCCAGGCTTCGCGGATCGTCAGCCGCAGGTGAGCACTATGGAAGGTCAGTTTCGCGACCGACCAGCGTTCCGAGAGGCTCGTGCGCAACTCGAGCCCGAAGCTGGGCCCGACTGCCGACTTCAGCGCCGCTCTGTCGTCGTCGCTCGGACTACGGGTCGACAACGGAAAGCGACACACCGCGCGATCGCGAATCGCCGGATAGAGCGGCGAGCGCACCCGCGCCTCGTCCGGCTCGAGCTCGATCGAGAGGTCGAAGCTGTCTTCGGCCCCGCCGGCGATGAGTTGCCAGTTCAGACCGAACCCGATTTCGGCGGCAGCCAGGGCGCAATTCTCGAGCAGCGCCCCTGCGCCGAGTTCGGTGGCGTGGCCGTCCAGATCGTAGACACAGTCGCTGCGGGTGTCGGTGACGCGGACACGTGCCTTTCGGGGATCCAGCTTTTCGAATCGCCACGGCTGGGCGTTGTCGCCGCTCGGGGCCCAGCGGGCGGCGTCGAGGACGAAGTCGATCGGATCGTCAAAATCGTCGACGGCGATGCGCGTCCGCGGCTCGGGGAGCAGGCGATGAATGATCGCCCGCTTCAGGCCCATCAGCGGATTTCGGTTCCCGCCCGGGCACCAGCTCTTGTAGCTCCGTCCCTTGTATGCATCGACCTGCACGCTCCAGGGCACTGCCGCAACCGGCCCTCGGCCCAGGACCAGCTTCAATACCGCACCCGACGCGAGCCCGGCACAGAGTTGGCAGGCGATCGGCGACGAAGGCCCGCGCTGCTCGCCCAGGTCGACCGCCTGTGGCCACACGAGGTAATCGCGATGCGGCATCCGTGGCGCCAGCCCCAGCAGGAATCGCACTGCACGATCGGTATCGTCGGTTGCATCGCTCAGGCGAAAGTATTCATCGAAGGACATGCCGTCCGGCGAGAACACCAGCAGTGCGGCCCCCATTCCCAATGGCGCAGCCGTGACCACTGGAATGCCCTTGATGCGGCAGGCATCGAAGACGCGGGTACGGATCTCGAACTGGAAAAAGTCGAGACCATCGACAAACACGTCGACGCCGGCCAGGAATCGGTCGAGGTTGTCGAGCGTCACGCCTTCCGGGAAGAGTCCGAGTTCGACCTCCGGATTGATGTCACGCACGAGTTCTTCGGCGACGTCCAGCTTCGGGCGCGACAGCGTCGACATCGTCGCGCCTGCCTGACGGTTGAAGTTGGCGAGTTCGAATCGATCGAAGTCCGCCAGCCTGAAGCGGCCGATGCCGAGTCTGGCCAGCGTCAGGAGATGGCTGCCTCCGACGCCACCGAGCCCGCCAATTGCGACCGTTGCAGATCGCAGTCGACCTTGCTCATCGGGCGTTGTCCAGCCGATGTTGCGTGAGAACGCCTCGTCGTAGTCGAATTCTTGCATGAGCGCTGACCGAAGAGTACCTTGGATCGACTATACGACATTACGATAAGGATTCTTGCGGAACATTCTGCAGCGCTGCGCGCTGCAGGTCTCCGCAAGGCATGACGGAAGCCTGCCAACGGAGATGGAATGCTTCTGGTCGCGCACACCGGTGACAGGCGAGTTGCGCGCGGGGCGCCTCTGGATCGAATCATTCCGGCGCAGCCCCAAAATGTTTCGATGCCGATCATCTCGCTCATCATCAAGTGGCCGCGCATGACTGCCGTAGTTGCATGAGAGCTTCATGTCGCTTGACCCGACATCGGCCTGTGACACGGGCCGGACCGATCGCACAATCTCAAGCAAAGCAACGGATGACAGATTCTAGGCGTTTCAGGACACCATGCCGGCGTGTGGCCAGCCGCAGCACGATCATGCACGGCGGATGCCGTGAACCAGTCGTCGCCGGGCGAGACCGCGCATGAGCGGGTCGGCAAACAGCATGGCACTGTCCAATCCAATGCAACATCTGCGCTTTTCGGCGAAATCGCTGGCGCGGAATCGGCGCAGGACCTTGATCGCGCTGGCGACGATCATTGGTGGCCTCGTCGCCCAAATCCTGGCAAGCGGCTTCATCAACTGGGTCTTGTACGCCATGCGGGAAGCGACGATCCTGTCTCAGTTGGGCCATGTTCAGATCACACAGCCAAATTACTTCAAGGCCGGGGTCGCGAACCCGTACGGCCATCTCTTGCCGCAGAACTCGGCCGGGCTCGACGCCGCGAAGCGTGTCGATGGCGTTGTGACGATCACGCCTCGGCTCGCGTTCTCGGGACTCGCGAGCCACGACGACAAGACAGTTTCGTTTGTCGGTGACGGTGTCGCGCCCGAGACCGAATCGCTGGTCTCGGTCTACCTGAACGTGGCCACCGGCAGCGGGCTGGCACCCGACGACACCAATGGCGCCGTGCTTGGCAAGGGGCTGGCCGAAGCCCTGGGAGTCGGTATCGGCGACGCCGTCGTATTGCTGGCGACGACCGCGGATGGCAGGACCAACGCGGTCGAGGTCGAAGTCAGGGGCACATTCACGTCGGTCGCCAAGGAATATGACGACAACGCCATGAGAATCCCGATCAAATTGGCTCGGGAACTGGTGCAGGTGGAAGGTGCCACGACCTGGGTGGCGTTGTTCGAGGATACGGCCCGATCCGAGGCGTTGATGGGCGAACTCGCCGGGATCTTTCGACCAGAGGGTTTCGAGCTGACGCACTGGCGGACACTCGCCGACTATTACGTGCGTACGGAAGCACTGTTCAAGAGCCAGATCTCGGTGGTCAAGCTGATGATTTCCGTGATCATCGTGTTGACGATTTCGAACACACTGTTCATGACGGTGCTGGAGCGCACGCGAGAGATCGGCACCTTGCTTGCAGTCGGCTACCGGCGGCGCGACATCATGTCGATGTTCCTGCTCGAGGGCCTGGTCCTCGGAGTCGCCGGCGGGGTCCTCGGTGTGACACTCGGTGCTGCATTGGCCGAGGCGATTTCGTACGTAGGCATCCCGATGCCGCCTGCACCAGGTACCACGGAAGGCTATCTCGGAAGAATTCGCCTCGACTGGGCGACGGTGGGAGGGGCCTTTGCCATCGGCACCGCGTCGGTGCTGGCCGCGACCGTCCTGCCCGCATGGCGGGCATCGAAGATGGTCATCGTCGACGCATTGCGGCACGCGAGCTGACCATGTACTTCCGCCTCGCGTTTCGCAACATCCTCCGCCAGCGTACCCGCAGTGCCGTCACGCTGATCGCGATCGCTTTCGGGATCGTCGCGCTGGTGCTGTCGGGGGGATTCATCGCCGACATCTTCGTTCAGCTGGGCGAAGCGATCGTGCACTCGCAGACAGGGCACATCCAAGTGTCGCGCAAGGGTTACCGTACGGACGGCGCCAGAAACCCGATCGACTACATGTTCGCTCCGGAACAGCGACTGATCGATGCCATCGGCAATACGCCCGGGGTCGCGCAGGTCGGTCGTAGGGTCAGCTTCCAAGGTCTCATTGGCAACGGCAAGCGGGACCTTCCCGTCGTCGGCGAGGGAATCGAGCCGACTGTCGAGAGCGAGATCGGAAGTCAGATTCGAATCACTGCCGGCCGGGATCTTCGCGACGACGACAGCTTCGGCATTCTGCTGGGCGACGGGTTGGCGAGCACCCTGGGGCTCGAAATCGGGGACTCGGCATCGATCATGGTCAACGCGGTTGGCGGTGCGGTGAACGTCCTCGATTTCAAGGTCATCGGAAATTTTCAGAGCTTCTCCAAGGAGTTCGACGCGCGAGCGGTTCGAATCGGCCTGGGCGACGCACAGGAGCTGCTCTACGAACAGGGGATCAATACCATCGTCGTGGGCCTCGCCGACACCAAACTGACCGGCACCGCGACGGCTGCCGTGCAGGCATTGCTTGCAGGAACCGATCTGGAGGCACTCGACTGGCAGGAATTGTCCGACTTCTACGGGAAGACGGTCGCATTGTACGAGCGGCAGTTCTTTGTCCTGCAGGCCATCGTCCTGTTCATGGTGATCCTGTCGGTGGCCAACAGCGTCAACATGAGCCTGTACGAGCGGCTCGGAGAATTCGGCACGATGCTTGCCATCGGCAACCGTCGCCGTGATCTGTTCAATCTCATGCTGGCGGAGAGCGTGGTACTGGGTATCGTCGGCGCATGCCTCGGTGCCTTGCTGGGGATTTCGCTGGCATTCCTGATTTCGAGCATCGGCATTCCCATGCCGCCACCGCCCAGCGCGAACGTGGGCTACACGGCAAAGATCATCGTCACGCCAACCAACGTACTGAGCGCGATGGGTATCGGCTTCCTCGCGACCGTTCTGGCGACGGTGCTGCCGGCCAAGCGAGTCGCAGGGACACAAGTCGTGGATGCACTCCGCCAGGCTGTTTAACTTTGCCAGAGAGGTGCTTCATGGCATTTCTGGAACAATTCAATCTCGGTAGCGGCTTTCGAAGGTACTTTGCCATCCGTCCGGCGGTCGGCGACGAACTCAAGGACGAGGTCTACGGAATCCGGCACGAAGTCTACTGCGAGGAACTCGGTTTCGAGCCCGTCAGGCCGGACCGTCGCGAGACCGACGAGTACGACGCGCACAGCCTGCACTGCCTGATGAAGACTTCCGGCGAAGATTCCCGCCTGGTCGGCTGCAACCGGATCGTGCTGGCCCGGCCGGGGGATCCGCACTACCCGCTGCCGTTCGAGCGAACCTGCGAGGCCACCCTCGACCGCAGCATCATCGATCCGGCCAAGCTGCCCCGTGACAGCATTGCCGAGGTATCGCGGCTGGCGGTGCGCGCAGCATTCCGTCGTCGTGCCAGCGACAGCAGGACGGCAGTATCGATCAATCGCGAGGACTTCGGCACCAAGGACCAGCCCCGCTTTCCGTACATTCCGGTCGGCCTCTATCTGGGCGCGGTCCACATGGCGGAACGCAGCGGCATCGAGACCATGTTCGTGCTGACCGAGCCACGACTCGCGGCCCATTTCGGCAAGCTCGGCGTCAAGATCCGTCAGATCGGGGGCCCCGTCGAACATCGCGGCCTGCGCATACCGTCGATGCTCGACGTCAAGTCGATCATCAAGGGCTTGCGCTGGCTGGTGCGGCCGATCTGGAATACCATCGTCGAGGACATGGAAGCCGGCTACCGGCGCGAGCCGACGGACACCGAACGCGACGCCTGACGACCGGCACCCCTCGAAAGAAAAACGGCCCGCAATGCGGGCCGTTTCCGTCTGCGATCCGCGCGAGCGATTACTTCGCCAGGGCGGCGCGGATCTGCTCCAGGGTACTCGGATCGTCGATCGTCGTGAGGTCGCCCGGATCGCGCCCCTCGGCCAGCGCCTGGATCGAGCGCCGCAACATCTTGCCGGAGCGGGTCTTCGGCAGGCCGGAGATGAAATGCACGCGGCCGGGACGCGCGATGGCGCCGAGGATGCTGTCGACCTTCTTCATCACTTCCTTCTCGAGGGCGGCGACCTTTTCCGGGGTGTCCACCGAGTCGGCACTCTTGACCACTGCGAAGGCCATCGGCATCTGGCCCTTGAGTTGGTCGGCGACACCGACCACCGCGACTTCGGCGATCGCCGGATGGGCCTGCACCGCTTCCTCGATCTCGCGGGTGCCAAGTCGGTGGCCGGCGACGTTGATGACGTCGTCCATGCGCCCGAGGATGGTGTAGTAGCCCTTGTCGTCGTGGATGCCCCAGTCCGACGAGGAGTAGATGACCGGATCCTTGAAGGTGCTGAAGTAGGTCGACACGAAGCGCTCGTCCTGGCCCCACACCGTCGACAGGCAACCCGGCGGCAGCGGCGGCACGATGCCGACGATGCCCTTCTCGTTGGCGCCGGCTTCAGAGCCGTCCTCACGGAACAGCCGCAGGTCATAGCCGTACACCGGGAAGGCCGGCGAGCCGAGCTTGATCTCGCTTTGCTCGACGCCACGGCAGATCGCCAGGATCGGCCAGCCGGTCTCGGTCTGCCAGTAGTTGTCGATGACCGGGATGCCGAGCTCGCTCATGATCCACTCGTGCGAGGTTTCGTCGAGCGGCTCGCCCGCCAGGAACAGATGCTTGAGCGTGGACAGGTCGTACTTCTTCAGGAAGGCCGGGTCCTGCTTCTTCAGCACGCGCACGGCGGTCGGCGCCGAGAACATCACGCTGACCTTGTACTTCTCGACGATCTGCCACCAGATGCCGGCATCGGGACGCAGCGGCGTGCCCTCGTACATGATCGTCGCCATGCCGGCCAGCAACGGGCCGTAGATGATGTACGAATGGCCAACGACCCAGCCGATGTCCGAGGTCGCGAACATCGTCTCGCCGGCCTCGCCGGTGAAGATGTGCTTCATCGAGGACGCCAGGGCGACTGCGTAGCCCCCGGTATCCCGCTGCACGCCCTTGGGCTTGCCGGTGGTGCCCGAGGTGTAGAGGATGTAACTGGGGTCGGACGACTCGACCCAGGTCACCGGCACCTGCGCATCCATGTGCTTGGCGCGCAGCGTGGCGTAGTCGACGTCGCGACCCTCGACCGTCGGGAAGCCCTTGTCGAGGCCGCGGTCCACCAGCAGGACCTTGGCCGGCGGGAACTCCGCGATGTTGCAGGCCTCGTCCACCAGGTGCTTGTAGGGCACCGGCTTGCCATTGCGCATGCCGGCGTCGGAGCTGACCATCAGCACCGGCTTGGCGTCGTCGATGCGGGTGGCGAGCGAGCCGGACGCGAAGCCGCCGAAGACCACCGAATGGATCGCGCCGATGCGTGCGCAGGCCAGCATCGCAAAGCAGGCCTCGGCGATCATCGGCATGTAGATCAAAACCCGATCGCCCTTGTTGACGCCGAGTTCCTGGTAGATCGCCGCCATGCGCTCGACTTCGCGCTGCAGTTCGGCAAAGGAGTAGACGACTTCTTCGTTGGTCTCGGTCGAGATATAGACCAGCGCTTTGTCGTTCGGGCGCTCGGCGGCGTGGCGGTCGACGGCGTTGTAGCAGAGGTTGGTTTCGCCCCCCTTGAACCACTTGACGAAGGGCGGGTTCGAGTAATCGCAGATCTGCTGCGGGGGCTTGTTCCAGTGGATCAGCTGCGCCTGCTCGCCCCAGAACTCGTCACGGTTCTCGATGGAGCGACGGTGAAATTCCTTGTAATTTCCCATTGACTACCTCTCCCAGATTATTCCCAGCAAATCGAAGCCGTTACCGGCTTCGTTCGGATTCGTCCGGTCTTGGCGCCGGATCGCGGTCTGGATGTGTTTCCGCATGCTGCCGCAGGGCGTCGAGCGGCATGCCACAACCTAGACGTGATTCTAACAATTCGAACAGCGGCATCAGGGTGGCGATGATGTCGCCCGATCTCGCCAGTGTATCGGCCGCCGCGCCAGCCCGAATCTGCATCAGCAGATGGTCGACGCTGATCGGCAGACGCGCATAGCGGCTCAGCGATTCGACGCTGACCTGACCCGAACGCGTCATCACCCGTCCGCCCCCTTGCTCGCGACCGAGGGCAATGCGCTGGACCGCGAGCCCGATCAACTGGCTCAAGGTGTCGGCATCGTCCTGATGCGAACCTGCGACACCGACCGTGATGGTCATCTGGATCCGGCTCTCGCGGTAGGTCATCACCAGCTTTTCGATGGTGCGCTGCAAGCGTAGTGCGAACGCGTAGCAACCTTCCAGGTCGGTGCTTGGCGACAGCACGGCGAACTGCGCGTCGGCCAGTTGGGCGACGGTGTCCTCGCGCCGCACCTTGGTACTGAGGATCTTGGACAACTTGCGCGCCACCAGCTGGGCGACGTGGCGGCCGTAGTCGGTGACGAGTTCGCCGTAACGGTCGATCTCGATCGCCATCACCGCCATCTCGCCGCGCTGGCGCCGGGCCAGCGACAGTTCCTGGGCACCGTGCCATTCCAGGTAGGCCTTGGTCGCCAGTCCGGTGGTCGGGTCCACCGGGCTCTGGCTGGCCAGCGCCTCGCGGCTCTCCTCGAGTTCGCGGCGCGCCTGGGTCAGCGTCGTCAGCGATTCGAGTCGGGCCAGCAGTTCGGACGAGCCGATACCCTTGGTGATGAAGTCGTTGGCACCAAGCTTGCGCGCCTTTTCCCGTGAGCCGTCATCCTCCTCGCCGGAGATGATGATCACCGGCAGGTGGTGGATGCGGGAGACCTTCGATTCACGGATTCTGCTCAGCAGCCCGTAACCGTCCAGGCCCGGCATGCCGATGTCGCTGACCACGACACTGATCGTCGGGTCCACCAGCAATGCCTGCCAGCCGGCCTCGCCGTCCGCCTCCTCACGCACATCGAAGCTGCCGCGGATCTGCTTGGCGATGGTGGCTCGCACCATCCGCGAATCGTCGACGATCAGCACCCGCGGCGATTGCTGCTCGGTTTCCTCGCTCATGCGCGGGTCAGGCCTTGATTCTCACGACGGTTCGACCACGCGCTTCGCCGCGAATGAACGCGTCGAATGCCGACGGCAGATCCTCGAAGTCGATGACCCGGGCCATCGAGGCCATGTGGCGCGGCCTGAGATCGCCGGCCAACCGCTGCCAGACCTGTTCCCGGACCGGGAAGCCGATGTAGCCGGAATCGACGCCGAGCAGGCTGACGCCGCGCAGAATGAACGGAAAAACCGTGGTCTTCAGTTCGATACTGGCGGCATTGCCGATGCTGGCGACGGTGCCGGCCTGCTTCATCGTCGCCAGCATCCAGTGCAGGATCGCACCGCCGACATTGTCGACCGCGCCGGCCCAGCGCCCCGCCTCGAGCGGGCGCACGGCGTCGAGGTCGATGTCCTGCCGCAGCAGGATGTCGGCCGCGCCCAGCTCGGTCAGGCGCTCACGCTCCTCGTCCTTGCCGGTCAGTGCGGTGACCGAATAGCCGAGCCCGGCGAGCATGTCGATCGCCAGTGCGCCAACGCCGCCGGTGGCCCCCGACACCACCACCGGCCCGTTGTCGGGCGTCAGGCCGTTGGCCTCCATGCGCACGATGCCGAGCGCCGCGGTGAAGCCGGCAGTACCGAGAATCATCGATTCGTACAGATCGAGCCCGCTCGGCAGGGGCAGCACCCACTTGGCCGGAATGCGCGCGTACTCGGCGTAGCCGCCATGGTGGGACACACCGATGTCGAAGCTGGTGGCGATCACCGGATCGCCTGGCGAGAAGCGCGGGTCGGCACTGTCGACGACTTCGCCGCAGAGGTCGATGCCGCCGATGCAAGGGTAGCGACGGATGATCTTGCCGGCGCCGGTCGCGGCCAGCGCATCCTTGTAGTTGATGCTCGAGTAATGGACCTGGATCAGCACCTCACCGGCATCGAGATCCGTCATCGCCCAGCGACCGAGTCGGCCTGCACCTCTGCCGCCGGCACCCTCTTCGATCAGGTAGGCCCTGAAGTCTGGCGCCACGCCACCTCCCCCGTCGGTTGTCGCGAAGCCCGCATACCGGGCCGCCAATATGTGATTATAACCAAAGCCGCGCGGCCTTTTCGACGCCGTCCGGGCGCTCAAGTCGGCGCCCGGTCGGCCGATAGCCAGAGCATGATGACGCCCCGGCCGGTCCCATGGACCTGATCGAATCCCGACTCGACGACATCGACGCCTACGTCGCCTATTTTTCGGCGCGTCCGTTGCCGGTTCTCAAGCACACCGTACGCGAACTCGAGCAGTTGCGCAGCGAAGAAGACTCGGTCAGCGCGCGCCGGCTCGCCGGCGTCGTGCTCGGCGATCCGCTGATGGCGATGCGGGTCATCACCTTTCTCGAGGAACGGCGTCGGCAATCCCAGAACCATGACATCACCACCATCGACCGCGCGATCATGATGATGGGCGTGTCACCGTTCTTCCAGGCCTTCTCCGACCTGCCGTTGGTCGAAGACCAGCTTGCTCGCCACCCGCGCGCGCTGCTGGGGCTGCTCAAGGTGATCAACCGTGCACGTCGCGCCGCCCACTTCGCACGCGACTGGGCGATCGTCCGCCACGACCTCGACGTCGAGGAGATCACCCTCGGCGCATTGCTGCGGGAAGCCGCCGAGATCCTGTGCTGGAGCTTCGCGCCGGACCTCGCCCTCGACGTCCAGGCCGCCCAGCGCGACGACCGCAGCCTGCGCAGCAGCGTCGCCCAGGAGGCCGTGTTCGGCTGCTCAGCAGAGGATATCCAGCAACGCCTGATCCACACCTGGCGCCTGCCGGAACTGCTGCTCAACCTGATCGACGCATCGCACGCCGACAACCCGCGCGTGCGCAACATCGCACTGGCTGGTGCGCTCGCGCGCCATTCCGAGCGCGGCTGGGATGATCCGGCGCTGCCCGACGATCTCGACGCGATCTGCCGTTTGCTGCATATCGGCATCGAGTCGCTGCTCAAGCGACTCGGCGTGCCGCAGGAGCACGCAACCCGCTACCTGCCCGACCCGGACGGGCCCGAATCCGCCGCAACACCCACTGGAATTCCCTGATGCCGCTTTCATCGATCGTCTTTCTCACGACCCTCGCCGCGGCGATCCTCTACGCGATCGTCATCTACAACAACCTCGTGCGACTGAAGCACAACATCGCCAAGGCCTGGGCCAACATCGACGTGCTGCTCAAGCAGCGTCACGACGAATTGCCGAAGCTGGTCGAAGTCTGCCGGCAATACAAGCAGTTCGAGGAAAGCACCCTGACTCGCGTGATCGAGGCGCGGGCTCGGGTATCGGATGCGCGCGCCCAGCACGACGTCCCCGCCCTCGGCGCAGCCGAGGGCTTGCTGCGTTCGGGCCTGGGCCAGATCTTCGCGGTCGCGGAAGCCTATCCCGAACTCAGGGCCAACGAGCACTTCATGCAGCTTCAGACCCGGATCACCTCGCTCGAGAACGGCATCGCGGATCGCCGCGAGTGGTACAACGAGAGCGTCAATGTCCATAACGTGCGGATCGAGCAATTCCCGGATCTCCTGATCGCCCGCGTGTTCGGCTTCTCCGGCCAGCCGCTGCTCGAATTCGCCTCCGTCGAAAAGGCCGACGTCGACCTCAAGGCGCTGTTCAGCAGCTGAGCCCAGGGACGGCCACGACGGCGCGCTGAAGCCGATACGCCATGCTGGTCTCCCTGCGACCCGATCGCACGGCCGGCGCGACCGCAGCCGCGATCGCCGTTGCCGGGGTATCGCTGCTGCGGGCGCCGGCCGACTTCCACCTCTGGCTGTTCACTGCCATCCTCGCCGCGGCGGCCTTCGGCTGGCTGCGTTGCGTCCACCACAGCCGCCTGATCCTCGACACGCCGACCTCGCGCATCGCCAGCGCAGCCCAGGGCTACACCGAGCTGTTCGGCCGCGGCATGCCGCTTGCCGGCGCACCGCTGCTGTCGCCGCTGAACGGATATCCGGTACTGTGGTACCGGATTCGCATCGAGGAACGTCAAGATTCCAATTGGGTCAGCCGCAGCGAAGACGAAAGTGACGCCTCGTTCCTGCTCGAAGACGACAGCGGCGTCTGCGCAGTCGATCCGGTCGGCGCCGAGATGATGATCGGGCGCCGCGACGTGCTGGTGCAGGGCGACCGCCGAACCACCCAGTGGTGCCTGATCAGAAACGATCCGATCTACGTGCTCGGTGATTTCGCGACCATCGGCAGCATCGATCCCGATCGCGACACGGCGCGCCAGGTACGCGATCTGCTCGCCGCATGGAAGGACGACCACGAGGATCTGTTGCGACGCTTCGACGCCAACGGTGACGGCCAGATCGATCTGGTCGAATGGGAAGCAGCCCGGGTCGAGGCCAAGCGCGAGGTCGCGCGCCAACAGCGGGAGATCGACGCCGCCCCCGAGGCGCATCTGGTCCGTCGTCCCGAGGGACGCCGACTGTACCTGATCTCGGACATGGATCCATCGGCCATCGGCCGTCGCTACCAGCTCTGGGGCTGGGTCTTCTTCGCATCGATGGCGGCCGCACTGGGTGGGCTCGCGTGGCGCCTGTCCGGCTGAGCCGGCCGCCGCAACGCCCTCTCAACCGGCGCGCGACTCCAGCGCTTCCCAGCGCACCAGCGCTTCATCGAGTTCCTGCTCGATCGCATCGGCGCGCGCCTTCAGGCTCGCGACCTCGTGCGCCGCCTGCTGATACAGCGCCGGGTCGGCGAGCCGCTGGTGAATCGCAGCCTGCTCTGCCTCGAGCCCCGAGATGCGGTCTGGAAGCGCCTCGAGTTCGCGCTTCTCGTTGAACGACAAGCGGGCATCGCGCCTGGGTGCCTCGCGGCGCGACGGCGGAGCCTCCGGCGTCGAAGCCGGAGTCGCCGCGGCTGCCACGATCCGTTCCTGCACCCGCTGCCAGTCGGCATAGCCGCCGGCATACTCGCGCCAGCGACCGTCGCCTTCTGCGGCAATCACCTGGGTCACGACATTGTCGAGAAAGGCGCGATCGTGGCTGACCAGGAACAGGGTTCCGTCGAAGTCCTGCAGCAAATCCTCGAGCAGATCCAGGGTCTCGATGTCGAGGTCATTGGTCGGCTCGTCGAGCACCAGCACGTTGGCGGGACGGGCGAACAGGCGAGCCAGCAACAGGCGATTACGCTCGCCGCCGGACAACGAGCGCACCGGGGATCGGGCACGCGCCGGCGAGAACAGGAAATCGCCCAGGTAGCCGATGACATGCTTGCGCTCACCGGCGATCTCGACGAACTCCGAGCCCGGGCTGATCACTTCGGTGAGCGGCAGTTCCGGGTCGAGCTGCGTGCGCAACTGGTCGAAATAGGCGACGTTCTGCCGCGAGCCCCGGCGCACACGGCCCTCGTCCGGTTCGAGTTCACCGAGGATGAGCTTCAATAACGTGGTCTTGCCGGCACCGTTTGGGCCGATCAGTCCGATACGGTCGCCGCGCAGGATACGGGTCGAAAAATCCCGGACCACGACCTTGTCGCCGAAGGCAAGGCTGACGCCATCGAGCTCGGCCACCATGCGCCCGCTCTGATCGCCCCGGTCGACGTCGAGGCTGACGCGGCCCAGTCGATCGCGCCTTGCCGCCCGCTCGCGGCGCAGCGACTCGAGCCTGCGTACCCGTCCCTCGTTGCGCGTCCGCCGGGCCTCGATGCCCTTGCGGATCCAGATCTCCTCCTGCGCCAACAGCTTGTCGAAGCGGGCATTGGCCTTCTCCTCGGCTTCGAGCTGCTCGGCCTTCTTGCGGCGGTAGTCCGAAAAATTGCCCGGGAAGCTGCGCAGACTGCCGCGGTCCAGTTCGACGATGCGGCTCGCGACCTGGTCGAGGAAAGCCCGGTCGTGGGTGATCACGACCACCGTGCCGGCAAAGTCACGGATCAGCGACTCGAGCCACAGGATTCCGTCCAGATCGAGGTGATTGGTGGGTTCGTCGAGCAACAGCAGCTCCGGCTCGGATACCAGCGCACGCGCCAGCGCCACGCGCTTCAGGCCGCCGCCCGACAGGGCATCGACCCGGGCCTGGGGATCGAGTCCGAGCCGGCTGAGGACCTGCTCGACGCGCTGGTTCAATCGCCAGCCGTCCACCGCCTCGAGTTCGTGCTGCAGCGATTCCATCCGGGCGATCGCGTCGGCCGAGCCGTGCTCGGACACCTCGATCACCGCCCGGTGGAAGTCACCGATCAGGCGGGACAACTCGCCGAGGCCTTCGGCCACGCACGCGAAGACGTCGCGTTCGAGTTCGAAATCCGCCTCCTGCGGTACATACGCGACCCGCAGTCCCGGCTGCCGCCACAGCAGTCCGTCGTCGAGTTGCCCGGCGCCCGCGCAGACCTTCAGCAGGCTCGACTTGCCGCTGCCATTGCGCCCGATCAGCGCAACCCGCTCGCCGGCGTCGAGCTGCAACGACGCGTGATCGAGCAGAGCGACATCACCGAAGGCCAGCGAGGCCTTGTCCAGGGTCAACAGCGGCATGGAAGGGTGCAGGCAGCGCAATCGAAGGCACCGATTCTAGCGTGCATCGGCAAGTCAGCGCTGACGCGAAGCCGGTCCCGCCAGGAAGTTGGCCCCCTGTGGGCAAGCCGCTACAATGTGCGCCCCTCTCCGTAGTTCAATGGATAGAACGAGCGCCTCCTAAGCGCTAGATGCAGGTTCGATTCCTGCCGGGGGGACCAAACAGGGATCTGCAGGCCCTACAAACACTGCCCGGAATGACCTCAAAGCCCGCCAACTGCGGGCTTTTTCGTTTCCCCCGTTGCCTCACTAGGTCGCATGGTGTACCGTCACATCGCACACATTTTGACGGTACACGTGACGGTACACGGAGGCCCTAAAGCCCACCATCGGACCGTGTACCGTCAACCAAGGGCAAAAGATGCTGAGCGACCCCGAATGCAGGCAGGTGCGCTTCGACGGCAAGGCGCGAAAGCTCGCCGATGAGAAGGGCTTGTACCTTCTGATTGCCGCGAACGGCTCGAAGTACTGGCGGATGGATTACCGCTACCTCGGCCGCCGCAAGACCATCGCCTTCGGCACCTACCCCGAGACGGGCTTGAAGGATGCCCGGCGCAAGCGCGACGCTGCCCGGCGCATGCTCGATGATGGCGTCGACCCCGGTGACGCTCGGCGCACCGAGAAGATCGCCCGGAAGATTGCGGCTGCGACATCGTTCGAGGCGGTTGCACGCGAGTGGCACGAGAAGAAGGCTCACGAGTGGGTGCCGAAGTACGCGGCAACGGTCCTCACTTCGATGGAGCAGGATCTCTTCCCGACGATCGGCCGCCGACCCATCGCCGAGATCACAGCGTCAGAGATGCTTGCCGTGCTCAGGAAGGTCGAAGCGCGGGGCGCGCTCGAAACCCTCAAGCGCATTCGCCAGCGCGCCAACGACGTCTTCCTCTATGGCATCGCGACCGGGCGCGCCGAAAACAACCCGGTCAACGGGCTGCACAAGGCCCTGAAGAGCGCGCCAGCGAAACACCGCCCTGCCCTGCACCCGTCCGACCTGCGGGATTTCTTCCTTCGCCTGGACGTCGTGCGGGTGTCGCAGTTGGTCAAGTCAGCGATCAAGCTGCAGATTCTCACCTTCCTCCGACCGGGCGAGCTGCGGGGCGCCCGATGGTGCGAGATCGATCTGGACAGCGCGACATGGATCGTCCCCGGCGAGCGTGACCGCAGCCGCGGCCTGACAGGCATGAAGATGGGCGAATCGCACGTCGTCCCACTATCCAGCCAAGCGGTCGACTTGCTGCGGGAGCTGCACAAGCTCACCGGTAGGCGGGATCTCGTGTTTCCGAACCGAAACGACCTGACGCGCCCGATATCGGACGGCACCGTGAACAGCGCCCTTCGCGCGATGGGGTATGCCCCCAACGAAGCGACCGGTCACGGGTTCCGGTCGACGGCAACCGGCGCGCTGCTTGAGATGGGCTACCGGCCCGAAGTGATCGATCGCCAGTTGGCCCACCGTGAGCGAAAGCAGGTTTTCGGCGCGTACAGCCATCAGGCCGAGTACATGGCCGAGCGGCGCAAGATGATGCAGCAATGGGCAGACCACCTTGACGCGGTTAGAACCGGCGCGACGGTGATCCCGTTCAGGCAGGGCGGCACTGCTGCCTGACCGCAAATTGAGAGATGCGTGAGGGCGTGGGGTAATACACCACACCGGGAAGCCTCGCAGCGCAACCGCGCCGGCCGGATGCCGGTCAATCGACGAAGTGGAGATTCACAAATGGCAACCACCAACATCCAACAAGCCGAAGCATCGGGCGCGGCGGCACTATTCGACATCTGCCCCGCCGATTTCAAGCTGCTCAACGAAAGACTTCATCGGCTTGCCGAGATCGCGGCAGAAGCCGGGACGGGTGACGCCGCAGACTGGACACCGGTCTACCAACTGATCGATGAAGTCCACGGGATGGTCGCCGAAGTCGCGAGCTGAGCGGCTGACGCAATTCATTGACCTCGAACCGCCGAAAGGCGGTTTTTGCCTTCTTTGGCAAATGCAGACCAATCAACCCCAACGGACGCAGCAGAGATGATTTCCCGAGAGCTAAACTTGCTTTTCAGTCACTTCGAATCAGATCACTACGCTGCCGACGATCGAACCCCGTCACAGAAACGTGAATTGCGCGGCATCGCAGAGCACTACTTGAAACTCATCGCAAGCGGTGACGAAGGCTACGAAGCGAGATTCTTCGCGCAGGAACTAGCAAAAGTAATTTTGCGCGTAGGCTCGGCCAGAACGAGGGGGGCACGGGCACACGCGCTACTTCGCGCGGTTGGGCTCTCAGGGCACCATCCGACTGACCGAGACCGCCTCGCGTACGAGGTCGAGATGGCCAGTGTTTTCGAAATTCCTGAAGACCAAGTCATCGAAGAAGCGAAAACGTACCTGGATACCGAAACGTACGTCCCCAACGAAGGAAAGTCGACAATCGCGAAGGCGAGTCTTAAGCGCGCAATTCGCAGGCGCAGCAAGCGCCCATAACTACTGTTTTCAAGTTTGTGACTGACGGACAACTGTATAGACAGTTGTCACTTTGGCGTGGCAATCCAAACCTGATGATTCGCGGCGATACGCCTCGATGCGGATTTTCTGGAGCCCTACGCCATGCAGAAATTCATTCCTGCAGTCAAAGAAGCACCCCTATTCCACAGAATTAACCCAACACTCGCGCGTCTTGGCATTTCACGCGCCATGTTCTACAGGCTGGTCAAGGCTGGCGAGATCGAACTCGTCAAGCTCGGCCCTAGCGCGAGCGGTATTCCGCATCACTCCCTCGTCAGCTTCTGCAAAGCACGCGGAGTGGAGATCGAGGGATGATCCACTACACCAGCAACATCCGCCCCGTTCTGCCAAGTGAGCGAGATCGGGTGAAGTTCAAACTGTTTTCGGTCTTCCCGGATCTCTCAGTCTGTACGGTCGCCGAATTCATCCGCCACCGGTCGGGCAGGAGCGAAGGCGAGATGGTGGAGGTTGTTGCCGCCATCGGACTCGCCGCGGCAGGACAGCTCATCGAAATCGACCGGAGTGTATTTCTCCGACCCGCGGGCAATGGGCTGGTTACGCTCATCACGAGACATCGGCCATGAGCAACCGCAATACTGACGACGCGGACGACCTGAAGTCCGACCACGATCGCGAGCCATCTTCAGCGACCGTCCTGCAACCGCCTCTGCTTGCCGCGCTCGCCTACGGGCGGGCCGGATTTCCCGTCTTTCCGCTAATTCCAAACGCGAAAACGCCGGCAATTTCGGAATGGCAGAAGAGGGCTAGCGCCGACGAGGACGAGATTCGACAACTCTTCAAGGATCGGCCGAACGCAAATATCGCCATTCACTGCGGCGAGTCCCGACTTGCCGTGATTGACGTAGATCCTCGCAATGGTGGCCTGAAAACCCTCGAAAAATTGCAGCGGAAGAATGGCTACCTATGGGACTACGACCCGGCGACTGCCCGCACTGGCGGCGGAGGAAATCACTACGTATTCCGTGCTCCGCGGAAGGGGCGCTTGCCCTCCAGTCTCGGAACGGGTGTGGACCTGCTGTGGGGCAATCATTACTTCGTCGTCTCGCCCTCGATTCATCCGAACGGCAAGTGCTACGAATGGGAAGAAGGCGCGGACCCTCGCACGCTGGGGGAGATTCCCGAATTGCCGCCCGAGTGGTGCATACCGCTCGACTCGGGGGCTTCCGACCCCCTGCCACTGTCCCCGCAAGGACTCGACGTCATGGCCCAGGATGGCGACCTGTCGCGTCTTGCGGATACACCCGACGAAGAGGCGCGTCTTCGGTCGGCGTTGGAGCACATCTCGGCGGACTGCCCCTATGCGGAATGGCGGGATGTCGTCTTCGGCATTCAGGCGTCCGGACTGAGCAACGCCGAGACAATTGCCCGTGAATGGTCCGAGTCGGTGCCTGAGAGGTACGACGAAAGGGACTTTGACCGGCTGGTGCGCAGCTTCCGCGAAGATCGACGGAACGGCGGCAAACTGATCGGCGTCGGAACAGTTTTCCATCGTGCGAAGGGGAACGGTTGGGTCGACCCCCGAATGCCAATCGACCTATGGGATTCTCCCATCGATCTTGAGAGCGCACTGAGGGACGGCCCGAAGCCGATCGCGTGGGCTGTCGAGGATAGGATTCAACGCGGCAGAGCCATCCTTCTTAGCGGGCTTGGCGGGACATCAAAAACGCGGCTTCTCTATCACCTCGCAATTGGATTCGCGGTTGGAAGGCTTCCTTGGAACTGGCAGATCACCGCGACCGGAAAATCCGTCCTCGTGCTCACGGAAGATTCTGCCGAAGATGTAGCTCGCACGATGTGGGGCATGTTTGAGTGCATCGGCCTTGACGCCGACGAGCGTGCCCGTGTCGTGGAAAGCCTGGCCGTTTTTCCGCTTGCTGGGCGCGATTCACGCCTCCTGAGCTTCAAGTCTCTCCGCGAATTGGTAACGAACTCGAACTTCGCGTCCCTCAAGAAGAAGATTCGTCAACTGGGCGATGTCGTTTTCGTCGGCCTAGACCCCGCACTGAGTTTGACCCCCGGCGATGAGAACGACCAAGGGCACCAGCGAGCCCTTGGGAAGATGGCGGACGATCTGGCTATCCATACGGGCGCTGCGGTTTGCCTTGTCGCTCATGCAGCCAAGGGCAGCCTGCAAAAGGACGAACTGGAATCACACAACTCGCGCGGCGGCGGCGCGATCACCGATGCTGTTCGAGGGGAATTCTCCTTGCGCGGCATGACCGCTAAAGAAGCCCGTAGCTTTGGCATCGCCGACATGGAGGAGCGCAAGCGCCTAGTTCAGTTGGTGGCAACGAAGGGCAACCATCTGCCCCCGCTCGCATTCGTGTCGATATGGCTTCGTCGCGAAGAAGGGGGCGTACTGACCGCCGCCAACATCGCACCAAGTTCGAACAACGAACGCCAAATTACGCAGACCGAAATGCGTGCCTACGAAATTCTTGTCGACCTATCCCGTACCTGCCCTCCCAAAATCGGCGAATGGCGGAAGGAGTGTATTGCACGAGGGGTGATTGCGAAGGGTACGCAGGGCGCCGAGGAAAAGGCGATGCAACGGATTGTCGACCATCTGATGGAAGGCTGGTTTGTTGTTCGAGGGGAGGGGCGCGGTGTTTATCTCCCCCTCGATCCAGACACCGGCTTACAGCTTCCAGACGGACAGACACCCACATAGGGTGGGTGTCCTGTCTGTCTGGAAGAAAGCTGTCCGGAATGTCCGTGAAATGTCCGGAATTTGTCCGTCTGATGTCCGTTGCGCAAATGTGCCCCGAATTCGTACTCGAAGAGCGGAACGAACCTTCCCGCAAGGCAATGGGTGAATTGATGGGGCATGTAACCCCCTTCGAACAGAGCATCAGCTTGTTCACTACATAAGCAATTACTAATAAACGGTGCCATGAGCAGATCCGCAAATTCTTTTGCATCGGGGCTCGGCGCACCCCCGACGAACCGAAACACCCCAGGAGGGACCCATCGGACACACCTATGCAATGTGACATCGCAGTCGACGAAGCAGAACGAGCGAATCAATCAATGCCGGCAACACGCAACACATCACCGGAGTAACCCGAACATGGGAAAGATGAGCAAGGCCGAAATGGCAAAAGTCAGGTACGAAGAAAATCTGGCCAAGATCGAAGCAACCAAGGCGTCAATGAGGGAGCTGCGATCAAAATTCGATGAGGAGAGCGCCAAGAAGGCACGCAAGGACAAGGAATGCTGGGACGTACTGGAGCCCCTCGACGAAAAGCTGCGCCAGGGTCGTGAACTGACCGAATCGGAGCGAACAACGCGACGTGAGCTGATGGCGCAACTGTCTCGGATTCAATCCGAGTGGAGCAAATGGGAATGGGACCACGCCGACATCAAGCGAGGCCGGCAGGAGAACCTGAACCAACTGGAGGCCCGCACGAGGGTGTTAGCGTTGGCAGCGAAGACCGACACCGAAATGCATGAGGCGATCGAGCGCGCGCGAAAGAGTGTCATCTGGCAACGCGACAGTCTCGCCCACAGCTACGAAATCATCGAAGCGATCAAGGCAAAGCTCGCGGAGGCCCACGAGATGGATGCCGCGCAGGCGAACCTTGAAGCGATGATCGCCACGGCACGCAAAGAATGCGAGGACTTGAAGGCCAACGCATTCATCCAGGGCACCCAGCCTGATCCGAAGAGGCTCCCGATCGCCCAAAAGGAACTTGCCGCGCTCGAAGCGGAACTTGCCCGAGGGATTGGAGATGGTGCTCGCGCGGCGATCCCGAAGCTTGAAGCCCAACTTGCGGATTCCGAAGGGAGCATCGAAGCGGAGAAGGCGAAGATCGAATCAGCCAAGGATGACCTCCTACGGCTGCATCGAAACCAAGCCATCCGGGAGCTAGAGGACAGGGTCGACGCCCTCTGCGACCCCCTGCTGACTCTGGCAGCGACAGACCGCACGTTCGAATACGTCATCCATGACGCGCTCTGGAATCGCGGGCTGCGCATCCTGGACATCAACCAGAAGCTCTGGAAACCGGGATGGCTGATGCACCCCCGCGAACGGTCCGCGGATGAAGAGGAAGCCATCGCGGAACGGCGTCGGCAGATTCTCGACGTCGACGGCGACGCCAACGAACTGTGATCTATCCCAATTTCGGCCCCTCCCGCCCCCTCGCACAGATCGCGGGGCACACCACCCCATCGGCCCTTCGGTCGTGGGTGGGAGGGGCCGAATTCAACACGGAATCCACCGCAATGCGCCCATCCCGCACCCCCTCGATCCTCGAACAACTCGAAGCCTGTCGTGCCGCGCCCGTTCGGACGGTAAGCGACGGTCCACTCCGATCAACTGCCGACAGGATTTCGGACTTGGCGCGCTCAATGGGCATCACGGCGCGCCGTCTTGAATCGTTCGCCGCCAAGGGCGCAGTTCGCGTCTACCTGAGTGACGGACTCGGGGCAAGAATCTTGCTCGGCCGCGAGGATTGCCCGCAAGCCGTCAAGCGGCGACCATCACCACGCCGAACCAGCGTCGCCCAGCTCGGCAAAATTCACGGAAGCTATCCCGCAAGCATCGTGAAGGCGCCCCAGCGCGCTACCATCTCACCCTGAGAACAAGACCAATCAGGGGAGCACGTGCCCGGTCCAGACGTCGACGCATTCATTGCCCGCTGGCGCGCTGCGACCGGAAGCGAGCGCGCCAACTATCAACTGTTCCTTGCCGAACTGTGCGTGCTGCTCGACCTGCCTGCGCCGGAACCGGCCAGCAACGACACGCGGGATAACGCCTACGTGTTCGAGCGTCGGGTTGTCATCAGGCAGCCGGACGGCTCGGAAAGCCACGGATTCATTGACCTGTACCGGCGAGGCGCCTTCGTTTGCGAGGCGAAGCAAACGGGAAAGGCGCTGGATTCGTCCGGCTGGGACAAGGCGATGATGCGTGCCCACAATCAGGCGGACCAATACGCGCGCGCCCTACCCGCGGAAGAAGGACGGCCGCCGTTCATTGTGGTTACGGACGTCGGGCGGAGCCTGGAACTGTACGCGGAGTTCAGCCGGTCCGGTGCGACGTATACGCCCTACCCCGATCCGCGTAGCCACCGCGTCCGCCTGGAGGATCTGCACCGCGAAGATGTGCAGGAGCGCATTCGTGCCGTATGGCTGGACCCGATGTCGCTCGATCCGGCGCGGCGCTCTGCCCGAGTCACGCGAGAGATCGCGGACCAACTTGCACGCCTCGCACGCTCCCTGGAGGCTGCCGGGCATGGAGCCCAAACGGTTGCCGGCTTCCTGATGCGGGCGCTGTTCACGATGTTCGCCGAGGACGTCGGACTGCTTCCGGCGCGGAGCTTCACGAACCTGCTGACAGAACTTGCGGGCACGCCGCAGACCTTCGCCCCGATGCTCGAAAGTCTGTGGCAGACGATGAATTCGGGGGGATTCTCGCCCGCGCTGCGTTCTGACGTCCTTCGCTTCAACGGTGGGCTTTTCTCGGAAGCGACCGCACTCCCCCTCGATCGGGATCAATTGGCGCTCCTGTTGAGAGCATCCGAGGCGGATTGGCGCTACGTCGAGCCGGCAATCTTCGGCACCTTACTGGAGCGCGCCCTGGACCCGAGGGAACGCCACAAGCTCGGGGCTCACTACACGCCCCGCGCCTACGTCGAGCGTTTGGTACTTCCCACGGTGATCGAGCCACTGCGGGGCGAGTGGAGGGAAGTACAGGCCGCCGCACTCGCATATGAGCAGCAGGGTAAGCACAAGGAGGCCGTTCGAGAGATCCAGGCATTCCACCGCCACCTCTGCGAAGTCCGCGTGCTCGATCCCGCGTGCGGCAGCGGAAACTTCCTTTACGTCACGCTGGAGCACATGAAGCGGCTCGAAGGGGAAGTGTTGAACCTGTTGCACGACCTAGGGGAATCACAAGGACTGCTCCAGCTTGAAGGCATCACCGTCGACCCGCATCAATTCCTCGGGCTGGAGATCAATCCGCGAGCCGCTCGAATTGCCGAGATGGTTCTATGGATTGGCTACCTCCAGTGGCACTTCCGGACGCATGGTTCAGTGACACCACCGCAACCGGTGCTGCGCGACTTCCGAAACATCGAGAACCGGGACGCGCTCATCGATTACGACAGCGAGGAATACCTTACCGATGATGCCGGTCGCCCGATCACGCGATGGGACGGCATCACCACGAAGCCGAGCCCGATCACTGGCGAGGCAATCCCCGATGAGGCGGCGCAGGTCGTCCAAATGCGATATGTGAACCCGCGCAAGGCGGAATGGCCGCGTGCCAATTACGTCGTGGGCAATCCGCCCTTCATCGGCAACAAGCGGATGCGCATGGCGCTAGGCGACGGGTACGTTGAAGCGGTCCGCGCCACTTGGCCCGAAGTGCCTGAGACCTCCGATTTCGTCATGTACTGGTGGGACAAGGCAGCGGAACTCGTGCGGGCCAATCAGCTTGTCCGATTCGGCTTCATCACGACAAACAGTCTCAAACAGGTCTTCAATCGGAAGGTTCTAGAACGCCACCTGTCCGCAAAGCACCCGGCCTCCCTGCTCTTCGCAGTACCCGATCACCCGTGGGTCGATTCTTCGGATGGGGCAGATGTGCGGATTGCAATGACCGTCGCAGGCAGCGCAGGACAGGTCGGAACGCTTGCCATCGTGCTAAAGGAAGAAGTCAAAGGCGACAGCGAAGTCGACGTCACCCTTGCGATGCGTACCGGGGAGATTCACGCCGATCTCACAGTCGGAACCGGGGTAAGTCGCTCTAGGCCCCTCCGTTCGAACGGAAGCATCTGCTTCCAGGGCATGAACCTCGTTGGGAAGGGCTTTCGGCTGGCCGAAGACGACGTCCGCGATCTCGGGTATGACATTCACCGTTTGCCAGACGCGATCAAGCGGCACTTCAACGCACGCGACTTGATGCAGCTCGGCGAACCCTGTTGGGTGATCGACCTATTCGGTCTGACGGCCGAGGAAGCACGCAACCGCCACCCTGCGCTCTATAACTGGCTCATGACACGCGTAAAGCCCGAGCGGGATCACAACAACCGCGCCGCATACCGGACCAAGTGGTGGCAATTCGGGGAAGCACGCGGAGGGCTACGCGCTGCGTGGTCAGGTCTCAACCGCATCATTCTTACACCCGAGACGGCAAAGCACAGAGTCTTCGCCTTCGAAGCGTTGCCATTCTGTCCGGATCACAAGTTGTACGCGATCACGCTACCTGATGCGTTTGCGCTCGGTCTCCTTTCAAGCCGCATAAATGCAGCGTGGTCCTTGGCGGCAGGCGGCCGGATGGGAGTGGGTAACGACCCCGTCTTCAACAATACTCGATGCTTTCTGACCTTCCCTTTCCCGATCGCGACGCCGGAGCAGCAAACGCGTATTCGCGACATCAGCGAACGGCTCGACGCACACAGGAAGCGCCAACAAGCACTTCACGACGGGCTGACACTGACCGGCATGTACAACGTCCTCGAAAAGTTGCGTTGCGGTGACGTTCTGACCGCGAAGGAACGAGTGATTCATGAAGAAGGACTCGTGTCCGTCTTGCGCGAGTTGCATGACGCACTAGACGTCACCGTGTTCGACGCCTACGGATGGTCCGACTTGGGCAAGATCCTCGTTGGGCGACCCGGCGCAACGACTCCGGTCGCGAACAAGCCGGCAGAGCAGTCGGACGCCGAAGAAGAACTGCTTCGACGGCTGGCATCGCTGAACGCCGAGCGCGTCACTGAAGAAGCTCGCGGCCTAGTGCGCTGGCTTCGGCCCGAATTTCAGAATCCTGCCGGTACAGCATCGGCAGCCGGCAAGACCAGCAATCAAGCCGAACTCGACGTCGAGCCGACAATCGCACCCACCCCATCGAGCAAGCGGGTTTGGCCCAAGCAGATGCGCGAGCAGGTTGCCGCGGTCAAGGGGGCACTGGCAACCGGGGCGCAATCTGTCGACTCGCTGGCGAGTCAATTCAAGCGGAAGCCGGCCGCCGCGGTTTCAGCCGTGCTTGGGGCGCTGCAGGAGTTGGGCATGGTCGAAGCCGAGGGCGATTTGTACCGTCTTGCCCCCTGAGTGGCGGCAAGGGCCTGAAGTTGACGGTACAAATGGCGGTACACGCCCGCACCGCTCATGGAAAATCATTGGCAGGAGCGGGACAAAGTGAGTTTTTCGATTCCTGCCGGGGGACCAATCACCCCGTCCTCGGCATTGCGCGAGAGCCCACGACCGATCAATAGGCGGGACGATGCAGCCGTAGCGCGTGCAATAGACGAACAGCCAGCAGCACGATCAGCATGCCCAGCGCCACAGGATGGCTGATCATCTTCCAGGCAAGCCAAAGCAATCGCACGAATTCCTCGCGGGGCTCGGCAATCGTCGACGAATCATGGGCTGCCGCCGGAACTCCCCGCTCGGGCCCTGCAGCGGGCCGTTCGGCCGCCTCGTATTCGCCAAGCAACGCCGCCAGCGAACGGGACCCGCCGGATGCGCCGAATCTTGCCAGCGCGGATCGGACTTCGCCCTCAAACCCGAGCACCGGGGTCAGCACGGTCACCAGGGCGTTGGCCAGGCCATCCCGCAGTTCTGTGATTTCGACCGGCAGGACAGGGTCGTCGGCCAGCACCTGGCTGGCTTCTTCACCCTGAGCAAACTGCGCGCCGAGAGACGCTACGCCGGAGCTCTTACGATCCGCGTGCCCGCCGCCACGCGACGACATCTTCTCGAGGGCGAGCGCCAGCGGGTCCAACTCTGCCGCGGGCGCACGTGCGCCCGGGACGCGACTGCGCGGCGACTTTCCGGCGGAATCCTCGACTGGATCGTCTCGATCGTCCGGATCGGCCAGCCGGCGGGTACGCGTCTCGGAAACCAGCAGGGCATCGAACGCCTGCTCTGAAATCAGCGCCGCGCCGAGTTCATGGGCAGGCATGGCATCGGTCGGAACGGCGAGATCGGCCACGTCCCGCTTCAAATCGAGCTCGACGGGCACGAATTCGAGCGGCACCGCGTGCAGGCCGAAGTTGGCCGTCAGACAAGTCACCGCCACAAGCGAGTGTAGGAGACGCGAAACCATGGCCCACATCGCGAAGCAATCGCCAAGCCAGTCACGCAACTCTATGTTTATTTTCTATTTAATCGACCTTTCCGGTCTCCGGACTGGGGTCATGTAAAACTTTTCGACAATTTGAGCGTCAGCCGAAGCGGCCGGTGATGTAGTCCTCGGTCAGTTGGTGCTGCGGCTTGACGAAGATCCGGTCAGTGTCGCCGACTTCAATCAGATCGCCGAGATGGAAATAGGCCGTACGCTGCGACACCCGGGCTGCCTGTTGCATCGAGTGGGTGACGATGCAGATCGAATAGTTCCGGCGTAGCTCGTCGATCAATTGCTCGATCTTCGCCGTCGAGATCGGGTCGAGCGCGGAACAGGGCTCGTCCATCAGGATCACTTCGGGCTGGATCGCGATCGCCCGGGCGATGCACAGGCGCTGCTGCTGGCCGCCCGACAGACCGGTGCCGGGGTGGGCCAGGCGATCCTTGACCTCGTCCCAGAGGTTGGCCTTCTGCAGACTCGACACGACGATCTCCTCGAGTTCGGCGTGGGACTGCGCGAGGCCATGGATGCGCGGGCCGAACGCGACATTTTCGAAGATCGACTTCGGAAACGGATTGGGCTTCTGGAACACCATGCCGACCCGGGCGCGCAAGGGCACGACGTCGACGTCCGGCGCCATGATGTCCTTGCCGTCGAGCAGGATCTCCCCGGTCACGCGACAACCGGCGACGGTGTCGTTCATACGATTGAGACAGCGCAGGAAGGTGCTCTTGCCGCAACCGGACGGGCCGATCATCGCCAGCACTTCGTTCTTGCCGACGTCGAGGCTGACGTCGCGGATTGCGTGCTTGTCGCCGTAACGCACGTTCACCCGGGTGCAGCGCATGCGCGGCACCTCGGACCGCAGCTCGCCGACGGTGCCCCGGTGCTCGCGGTCATAGGTCGCCGCGTCGGCCTCGGTCGGCCGTCGCCGCGCCGATGTGCGTTCCGGATTTTCGGCCATGAACTGGCTCGCCTGCGCTTCCATGTCGGACTCCGATGCTCTTTCGTTCATTTCCCGTGCCTCACCAGCGACGTTCGAAGCGCCTGCGCAGCAGCACGGCCAGCGCGTTCATGGCCGCCAGGAACAGCAGCAGCACGATGATCGCAGCCGAGGTCTTCTCGACGTAGGCGCGTTCGGGGCTGTCGGCCCACAGGTAGATCTGTACCGGCAGCGCGGTGGACGGGTCGAAGACGCCGGCGGGCACGTCGGCGATGAACGCGACCATGCCGATCATCAACAGCGGCGCGGTTTCGCCGAGGGCCTGGGCCATGCCGATGATGGTGCCGGTCAGCATGCCCGGCAACGCCAGCGGCAGGACGTGGTACATCACTGCCTGCATCGGCGAGGCGCCGACACCGAGCGCACCTTCGCGGATCGACGGCGGCACCGACTTCAGTGCGGCCCGACTGGCGATGATGATGGTCGGCAGTGTCATCAGCGTCAGCACGAGGCCACCGACGATCGGCGCCGAGCGCGGCAGCGTGAAAAAATTGATGAACACGGCCAGACCGAGCAGGCCGAAGACGATCGACGGCACCGCTGCCAGGTTGTTGATGTTCACTTCGATCAGATCGGTCCAGCGGTTCTTCGGCGCGAATTCCTCGAGATAGACCGCGGCAGCCACCGCCAGCGGGAACGACAGGCCGAGGGTCACGAACAGCGTAAAGATCGAGCCCATCAGCGCGCCGCGAATGCCGGCCAGTTCAGGATCGCGCGAATCGCCGTTACTGAAGAAGTCGAGGTTGAAGGCCGACCGGATGCGGCCGTCGGCTTCGAGCGCATCGATCCAGGCGAGCTGGTTGTCCTTGACCCGGCGGTCCGCCTCCGGTGCTCCGCGATCGATGTGCCCCTTCATCAGCATGTCCACGTCGTCGTCGGCCGCCACCGACAGCGCCACCTTGCTGCCGATCAGCGACGGGTCGGCGAGCACGCGGTCGCGCAGGTCGAAATTGGCGCCATTGCTGACCAGACCGTACAGCGCGAATCGATTGCGGCGCCCGCTGACGTCCGGGAACATCTCGCGCAGCGACTGCTTGATCAGGGCGCCGTAGTCCGCCGCCCGCAGCAGCGCCGGATCGCGCGTGCCGGCCGGATCGACGATCGCCTCGTCGATCGTCACGTCGAGCGTGATGCGGGTCTGCCAGAAGGCACTGTAGCCGTTGCCGACGATGCTGGCGAACAGGATCACCAGAAAGCCGAGGCCCAGGCCGACGGCGCACTTGCCGAAGAAGCGGAAGCGCCGCTCGGCGGCGCGCCGGCGCTTCATGCCGGCTTCGACGCGGGCGAAGCTGTCGCGCTCGGTCTGGGCTGGCTCACTCATATTGTTCCCGGTACTTGCGCACGATGTAGAGGGCCAGCACGTTGAGCGCCAGCGTGACGAAGAACAGCACCAGACCGAGCGCGAACGCTGCCAGCGTCTTCGGACTGTCGAATTCCTGGTCGCCGACCAGCAGCGTGACGATCTGGACGGTCACGGTCGTCACCGCCTCGAACGGATTGGCGGTGAGCTTGGCGGCCAGGCCGGCCGCCATCACGACGATCATGGTCTCGCCGATCGCGCGCGATACCGCCAGCAGCACGGCACCGACAATGCCCGGCAGCGCCGCCGGGAATATCACACGACGGATCGTCTCGGACTGGGTCGCACCCATGCCGTAGGCGCCGTCGCGCAGCGACTGGGGCACTGCGTTGATGACGTCGTCGGACAGCGAAGAGACGAAGGGGATGATCATCACACCCATCACCAGCCCTGCCGCCAGCGCGCTCTCGGATGCAATGTCGAGGCCGAAGAGTCCGCCCGAATTGCGAATGAAGGGTGCCACCGTCAGCGCCGCGAAGAAGCCGTAGACGACGGTCGGAATGCCCGCCAGCACCTCGAGCAGCGGCTTGGCGGTGGCGCGGACACGGCTGCTGGCGTATTCGGCGAGATAGATCGCCGACATCAGGCCGATCGGCACGGCCACCGACATCGCGATCAACGTGATCAGCATCGTGCCGGCGAACAGTGGCACCGCGCCGAAGGCTCCGGACGAACCGGCCTGATCCGCGCGGATCGCGATCTGGGGGCTCCAGTCGAGGCCGAACAGGAATTCGGTGACCGGCACCGCCTGGAAGAAGCGGATCGACTCGAACAACACCGACAGCACGATGCCGACCGTGGTCAGGATCGCGATCGTCGAGCACGCGATCAGGATGCCCATGACGATGCGCTCGACGGCATTGCGCGATCGGTGCTCGGGACGGATACGACCATAAGCGAGCCAGCCGCCGATCGTCGCCAGCCCCAGCGTGACCGCGAACAGCGCGACCGTACTGACGCCGCGCAGTTCGCGATAGCGATCGGCCGCAGCGACGATCAAAGCATCCGGCTCGCTCGACACGATATTGCCGACCACCAGGTTGCGAATGTCGTTGAGCACCAGATTCAGGCGGCTGGGCGCCAGCGACGCGATCTCGGGCGGCAGCGAGCCGACCACCAGCCGCGTGATCACGGTGTCCTCGCAGGCGAGCCACAGGCCCAGCACCAGCAGCGCCGGAATCACCGCCCACAGCGCGGCGTACAGGCCGTAGTACGCCGGCAGCGAATGCAGCGTTCGAGTGTGCCCGGCGGAGACGGCGAAAGCGCGCTTGCGACCGAAATGGTAGGCAAGCGAACTCAGCGTCAGCAGCAGGACGATGAGCAGAGGCGTCTGGGTCACGGAATCGGTTCCACGCGAACGGGACGACGCTGCGGGGGGTGGCGTCGACCGCCACCCCCCGCAGCGTTCGGCCGCGGACGATTACTTCATCGCGGTCAGGGTCTTGGCGTTGCCGACCACCTTGGCGTATTCGTCCTTCGGCAGCGGAATCAGGCCGCGCTCGGAAAGATAGCCTTCCTCACCCATCGCCTTGGCACTGGTGAACTCCGCTAGATATTCCTTGATGCCCGGGATGACGCCGACGTGGGCCTTCTTGACGTAGAAGAACAGCGGGCGCGAAACCGGGTAGGAACCGTCGGCAATGGTCTCGAACTCGGGCGTCACGCCTTCGATCTTCGAGCCCTTGATCTTGTCGCGATTCTGGTCGAGGAAGCTGAACCCGAAGATGCCGAAGGCGTCGGGGTTGGCCTCGAGCTTCT
Organism: Rhodocyclaceae bacterium; assembly: GCA_020445765.1. Classification (GTDB taxonomy): domain Bacteria; phylum Pseudomonadota; class Gammaproteobacteria; order Burkholderiales; family Rhodocyclaceae; genus Cognatazoarcus. The sequence continues at coordinate 38,826 of JAGRFY010000041.1, forward strand.
GCACGATCAGGTTGTCGTTCTCACCGGCCTCGACATAGGCGCCGTCTTCACGCACGGTGTGACAGGCGGCCTTGAACGCACCCTTGTCCGACTTCTTCATCGCATTGATGAACGGGAACTCGCTGCAGCCCTCCTCCATCACCAGTTCGACGAACGCATCGCGCGTGCCGGAGGTCGGCGGCGGACCAAGCACCTCGATCTTGATCGCAGGCAGCGAGGCATCGATGTCCTTCCAGGTGTTGTAGGGGTTGTCGACCAGCGCGTCGCCTCCCTTCGGATCCGGGACCTGCTTGGCCAGCGCCATGTACAGTTGCTTGCGGGTCAGGTCGACGTCGGGGGCGGACTTGGCGTGGCCCACCGAGATGCCGTCGTAGCCGATCTTGACCTCGATCACATCCTTGACGCCGTTGGCCGCGCACTGTTCGAGTTCCGACGCCTTGATCGCACGCGACGCGTTGGTGATGTCCGGATGCTCGACACCGACCCCGGCACAGAACAGCTTGATGCCGCCGCCGGAACCGGTCGACTCGATCTTCGGCGTCTTGAACTGGGTGCTCTTGCCGAACTGCTCGGCGACGACGGTGGCGAAAGGATAGACCGTCGAAGAGCCGACGATGCTGATGTAGTCGCGGGCGGATTGCGCGTAGGCACTGCCGATGGTCGCCGCGGACAGCACCGCGATGGCGAATTTCGCCTTGTTCATCAATGACCTCCTGTAGAGATTACGTGCCGGTGCCGATGTGCTCGGCAGTGCCGGCGCTTTATCCGGCGGCATCCGGCCACGCCGCAAGGCGGGCCGTCACCGACGTCAGGAGTGCATTGTTGGGCAGGAAGATTGCAGAAATATGAATGTCCGCAATGGCGGACCCGGCATCACTTCTGCTTCATCTTCGTATACACCGCCAGCAGGATGATCGCGCCAACCACCGCGCCGATGAATCCGGCGCCTTGTCCGGCCCGATAGATGCCGAGAAACTGCCCGCCGAAGCTGGCGACCATCGAACCGGCGATGCCGAGCAGGGCCGTCATGATCAGCCCGATGTCGTCCTTGCCGGGATGGAGAAATCGTGCCACGACACCGACCACCAGGCCGATGAGGATCGTGTAAATCAGAGACATCTGTGACCTCCGGGTCTGCTACGTTTCGATCGTCGCCGGAAGCGTTGCCCGCTCAGGTCCACGCTTCGAGGAAGCGCCGCCAGTGTTCGCCATCGATGGCGGAAAGCGTGTCACGCAAGTCGCCGATGGCGGCCTGGTAGGTCGCCTCGTCAAGATGCCCGCGCATTCGCTCGAAGCGCAAGAAGACGAGGTAAGTGTTTGCAACATCGGTCTCGCAATAATCCCGGATCTCGGCGACGCGCCCGTCCCGGTAGGCCTGCCAGACCGCCGAGCCGTCCATGCCGAGCTTGCCGGGAAAGCCGATCAGCTTGGCCAGTTCATCGAGCGGCGCATTGGCCCGGGGTTGGTACATCGCCAGTAGGTCCATCAGATCCAGATGGCGTGCGTGATAGCGACCGATGTAGCTGTTCCACTTGAAGTCACGGGAATCCATGTAGTCGCCATCGCCCTGGTCCCAATAGCGCGCCGCGACGATGCCGTGAATCAGCCCGCGGTAGTGCAGTACCGGCAGATCGAAACCGCCACCGTTCCACGACACCAGTTGCGGCGTGAATTTTTCGATGCCGTCGAAGAAGCGCTGGATCAGCGTGGCCTCGTCGCAATCGGGTTCTGACAGCGAGAACACCCGGTGGCTGCGTCCATCCCAGAGCAGGCACGAGATCGTCACGATGCGCTGCAGGTGATGGGGCAGAAAATCGCTGCCGCGCGTTTCACGCATGCGCTCGAACGCGTGTTCGGCAACCTGGGCGTCGTCGAGCTCGTCAGTCAAGCCGTGCAGCACGCGGATGCCGCGCACGTCGGGGATGGTCTCGATATCGAATACCAGCGTGGCGCTCACCGCTGCGCCCACCCCTTGTCCGCCTGTTGCACCCACCAGCCCGGCCTGGCCTTGTCGATCCAGCGCTGGGCGAAGGTCGCCTGCACCTGCTCGCGCCATTCGGCGTGGCCGTTGGCGCGCGCGATTTCCCGGTACAGCGCTTCCCGGTCGCGATTCTCGGCGGCCACCAGGGCGCTCAGGCGTCCGCGCTGCGGCAGCGGAACCTGATTGGCATCGCGCACGGTCACCAATCCGTCTCGGGTCAGACCGATCGCGCCGGATTCGTAATGGCTCGCGATCTGCTGATGGCGCTGCTGCATCGACGCCCGCAGCGAGGAAATGGCCGGCGTGTCGATCTCGAGGTTGCCCTGGGCCTGCAATTGGCCGGCGCCGCCGGCCAGCAACGCCCAGGTCACGACGAGTCGAAGGGCTGATCGCGTCATTGCCTGTCTCCGTCAGCCGGTGCCGTCTTGCCCTGCCCGTTCGGCAATTGCCAGACGCCGTCGATGATCCGGTCCGCCGCCTTTTCCGCCGCCGCGGCCGGAAAGTAGATGTTGATGGTCACGCAGCCGGCAGTCATCAGGATCGCGCCGAGCAGCAGGGCCGCCCGCCCTCCCAGCGACTTGACGCGAGCAGTCGGCACCATCAGCGGACCTCCGGTTGGGCATTGGATTCGATCACCGCCGCCACCCGGTCGAGCAGTTCGCGCCAATCGACGCGACGATTGTAGCCGATGACATTGAGCGCCGGCAGGCCACCGCCTTCGACGATCAGATAGCCGTCGCGGCCACGCACCTCGCCCAGCCCGCGCATCGCGCAGACGCCGGACTGCAGCCGGCAGCCGAGCCCCAGGCGCTTGTAGCCGAAGCTCTCGAACAGCCCCAGGAAACTTCTCTGCAGCGCGGCGGTGGCGCCCGCGCCGCCGAGCGCACTGATGTTCTCGACCGCACGCTGGCTGATGCGCCGGGGGTAATCACCGGGACTGCTGCGCAGCCAGGCATCGAAGGCCTGCGGCTGCCATCCGCTCAGTTCGAGACCGGCGACGTCGACATCCATTTGCCCGGTGATGTGCCCGAACGAGAAGGTATCGGTCAGCAGGCCCAGATCGAGATGACGGGCGCGGATCTCCGCCTGCAGGCGCGGCACCGACCCGAGGGGCTCCACTACGGTCAATCCGTCCGCCTCGACATAGCCGCCGAACACGCCGACCACCAGCTTGCCGTCCATGCCCAGCTGCCGATTCCGGTAGTGCAGGCCCGGCAGCGATGCGCTCAGCCGACCGTTCATCCGCGGCCAGTCGAGGGCGCCGGTCAGGGACTCCATCGACACCGGCTCGAGATAGGCCGAGGCATCGAAGGCTGCAACGCCGTCGTCGTCGCGCCAGCGCAGATGCTCGACCACCAGCGCACCATCGAGAACCGGGACCCTGAGCGTGTCCACGACGACCGAGCCGGCAGCGCCGGCGAAGCTCAGCTCGAACTCGCCGAAGCCGAGCTTGCGCCAGCGCAGCCCGGCAACCGCGAGACGACCGTCGGAGCGGCCGTCGCGGCGCCAGCGCAGGCGACCGTCGACCGGGCCGACCGCGAGACCGCGCGGCGGATTGCCTAGGCCGAGTTGCTGCAGGGCGAGCCCGACACCGCCGAGCCCATCCGCGTCCCATTCGGCGGTCCCCGATACCGCACCGGCAAACTGCCAGCTCTCCGGCGCCGCGGCGTCCAGCCACGGCGCGACCAGCGTCGGACCGAGCGCGGCCAGATCGGCATCGCGCCATTGGAGCCGCCATCGTCGCGGCATCGCGCCGTCGCCGCCGTCGCCGTCGAGCGACAGCGCCTGCCAGCCTTCTCCGGCGACCTCGAGGTCGAGCCGGGTGGCCTCGCCCCGTCTGCGCCGCCATTGGCCTGACGCCGACAGCGGTGCCTGGCGGTATAGCGGCGCCCAATAGATCCCCCCTTGGCGCCATTCGCCGCGCGCGTCGAGCGATGCGCCATCTGCGTCGAAGCGGCCCTGCCCGGTCAGCGCCAGCGACAAACCTTCGGCCGCTCGGGTGCCGTCGGGGTTCGAGAACTGCCCGTCTGCCAGCGCGAAATCGAAGTCGAAGGTGGCGTCTTGCGCGCGCAGGCTGGCGTCGAGGCGTCCACCGATGCGCCAGCCCGCTGGCAGTACCGGCAACGGCAGATTAGCCAGCGACAAGCCCTCGGCGACGACGCGCCAGCCGCCGGCACGGTCGTGGCTGATCCGCGCGTCACCGCCCTCACCGTCCGACAGGCGAGCCGCTCCGGCCAAGGTCGTGGCGTCGATGTCAAAGGCCAGGGCAAATGGTCGGGGCAGGCCGTCGACCGCGAACCGGCCGTCACGGCAGCTCACGGTCGTGCCCTGGGTACCCAGCCGCCGACAGGCGAGGTCGACCGCGCCAGTCTGATGATCGCCACGACTCAGCCGGGCTGCCCGCAGGCGCGCCCCGCTTGCGCCGCCGAGGCCGATCGACACCTCTTCTGCCGAGATCTCACCATGGCGAATCCGCGCGGCGGAGAATTCGATCCGCGGCAGTACCGCGACCGCGCTGCCACTCGTCGCGAGCAGCGCAGCCGCGCTCCAGGCCCGCCAGTCAGGCCGGGAACACACCCGTCGACAGATAGCGGTCGCCACGGTCGCAGATCACCGACACGATCACCGCGTTTTCGAGGTCGGCAGCCAGCCGCAGCGCCACGTGCATCGCGCCGCCGGACGAGATGCCGGCGAAGATGCCCTCTTCACGGGCGAGGCGCCGGGTCATCTCCTCGGCCTCGGCCTGTGAAACCGACTCGATCCGATCCACCTTCGATCGGTCGTAGATCTTCGGCAGGTAGGCTTCCGGCCACTTGCGGATGCCTGGAATCTGCGAGCCTTCGGACGGCTGGCAGCCGACGATGGAGATCGCCGGATTCTGCTGCTTGAGAAAGGTCGATACGCCCATGATGGTGCCGGTCGTGCCCATGCTGCTGACGAAATGGGTAATCGTACCTTCGGTCTGGCGCCAGATCTCGGGGCCCGTGCCCTCGATGTGGGCCTGCGGATTGTCTGGATTGGCGAACTGGTCGAGGATCACGCCGCGACCCTCGTCACGCATCGATTCGGCCACGTCGCGCGCCATCTCCATGCCGCCCTCGCGCGGCGTCAGCACCAGTTCGGCACCGAACGCGCGCATCGTCTGCCGGCGTTCGACACTCTGGTTCTCCGGCATCACCAGCACCATGCGGTAGCCGCGCATCGCCGCCGCCATCGCCAGGGCGATGCCGGTGTTGCCGCTGGTGGCCTCGATCAGGCTGTCACCCGGCGTGATCACGCCGCGTGCTTCGGCGCGCATGATCATCGACAGGGCAGGCCGGTCCTTGACCGAGCCCGCCGGATTGTTGCCTTCGAGCTTGGCGAGGATCACGTTGCCGTGTCCCGCGGTGATGCGCTTCATGCGCACCAGCGGTGTCTCGCCGACGTAGTCTTCCAGGGTCTTGTACTGCATCTCGAACGGATTCCATCAAGGCCGCTCGTCGAGCGGCGATTTCGTCTGCAGCGTCCCGCCACGCGGCGCTCAGACCGCTGCCCGAAGTTCCTCGAGGCTGACCGTCGCGGTCCCGAGTTTGCCAACCACGATGCCGGCAGCGTGGTTGGCCAGGCGCATCGCCTCGACCTGGTCGCAGCCGGCCGCCAGCATCACCGCCAGCGTCGCGATCACCGTATCGCCGGCACCGGAAACATCGTACACCTCTCGCGCCCGGGCGGCTTCGTGGGTGACTTGGCCACCGTGGTAGAGGCTCATGCCTTCCTCGGAACGGGTCAGCAACAGGGCGCCGATGTCGCAACGCTCGCACAGGGCCTCGATCCGGCCGCGCAGGTCCTCCTCGTCGCGCCAGCGGCCGATCGCGCCCCGCAATTCACCACGATTCGGCGTCACCAGGGCGGCGCCGGCATAGCGCGCGAAATCGTCGCCCTTGGGGTCCACCAGCACCGGCTTGCCGGCCTCGCGGGCAATCCTGACCATGTCACCGACATCGGTGAGGCCGCCCTTGTCGTAGTCGGACAGCACCACCAGGTCGTGGCCACGCACCAGTTCGCGATATTCGTCGAGCTTGGCCTGCAGCACCTCGCGGGTCGGGCGGGTCTCGAAGTCGATTCTCAGCAACTGCTGCTGACGACCGATCACCCGCAGCTTGATCGTGGTATGCAGGGACGCATCCGGGTGCAGGCTCGCACACACCTCGTCCTGCTCGAGCAGCCGCGCCAGCGAACCGGCCGCCTCGTCCTGGCCGACCACCGCCAGCAGCGAGACATGGGCGCCGAGCGCGCGGGCATTGCGCGCCACGTTGGCCGCACCGCCGGGCCGGTCCTCGCTGCGCTCCATCAATACCACCGGCACCGGCGCCTCCGGCGAGATGCGCGAGACGTCGCCGAACCAGTAGCGGTCGAGCATCACGTCACCGACCACCAGCACCCGGGCGCCGGCTGTCTCCGGCACTGCCGGCAGGCTCACCGCTCGGCCCTCGGCTGGCCGCGCGGCCGGGCGCGGGCGCTCATGGCCGCCCGATTCCGTGGTATTCGATGCCGGCGGCTCGGGGCACCTCGGGATCGAACATGTTGCGACCGTCGAAGATCACCGGCTGCTTCAGGCGGTCCTTGATGGCGTCGAAGTCCGGACTGCGGAACTCCTTCCATTCGGTGACGATCACCAGCGCGTCGGCGTCGTCGAGGGCGCTCTTCGGCCGTCCGGCGTAGGAGAGGCCGCGGGTGTCGCCGAAGATCCGCTCGGCTTCCCGCATCGCCACCGGATCGTAGGCGGTCACGGTGGCGCCGCGTTCGAGCAGGTCGGCGATCAGCACCCGGCTCGGTGCCTCGCGCATGTCGTCGGTGTTGGGCTTGAAGGCAAGCCCCCACATCGCGAAGCGCCGCCCGGAAAGGTCATCGCCGAAGCGCTTGACGATCTTGTCGACCAGCACGTGCTTCTGCGACTCGTTGGCTTCCTCGACCGCGGTCAGCACCTTGAGTTGGTGGCCGAACTCTCGCCCGGTGCGGATCAGCGCCTTGACGTCCTTCGGAAAGCACGAGCCGCCGTAACCGCAACCGGAATACAGGAAATGGTAGCCGATGCGTGGATCCGAGCCGATGCCCTGGCGCACCCATTCGATGTCCGCCCCCATCGTCTCGGCGAGATTGGCCAGTTCGTTCATGAAGCTGATGCGGGTGGCCAGCATTGCATTGGCCGCATACTTGGTCAGTTCGGCGCTCTTGACGTCCATCACCAGCAGCCGTTCACGATTGCGCTGGAACGGCGCGTAGAGCTGACGCATCAGCGAGATCGCGCGCTCGTCGTCGGCACCGACGACGATCCGGTCCGGGCGCATGAAATCCTCGAGGGCGGCCCCCTCCTTGAGGAATTCCGGGTTCGAGACCACGCTGTAGCCGATGTCCGCGCCACGCTCGGCCAGAACCTCGGCGATCGCCCTGGACACCTTCTCACCGGTGCCGACCGGCACCGTCGATTTGTCCACGACGACCCGATAGTCGTCCATGTGGCGGGCAATGTTGCGCGCCGCTGCCAGCACATACTGGAGGTCTGCCGAGCCGTCTTCGTCCGGCGGCGTACCGACCGCGATGAACTGGATCACGCCGAAGCGGGCAGCCTCGGCGACATCGGTCGTGAACGACAGCCGTCCAGCCTGGACATTGCGTCGCACGACCTCCTCGAGACCGGGTTCGTGGATCGGGATGCCACCGCCTTCGAGGATCCTGATCTTTTCCGGATCGAGATCGAGGCACAGGACATCGTTGCCCACATCGGCCAGACAGGCACCGGAAACCAGCCCCACATAGCCCGTACCCACTACCGTGATCTTCATGTTCGCTTACCGTGTTGTCAGACTTGGATTCGATTCGGACCGGACTCAGGGGGTCAGGTCGAATTCTTCGGTTCGCCGCGGCGGGTAGGTTTCCCAGCCGCCGCATGCCGGGCACCGCCAGTAGAACTGTCGGGCCTTGAAGCCGCATGCGTCGCAACGATACCGTGCCACGCGGCGGGTGTGGCCGTGGATCAGTTGCTTGACCAGTTCGATGTCGTTGCGTTGTTCGACGGACGCGGTCAGCAGCGCCGCCTCGAGCAGCTTGTCGAGGCCGAGTAGGGTCGGATTTCGGCGCAACTCGTCGCGCACCAGTTCGTACGCGGCGCGTGGCCCGGCCTTTTCCAGTTCCCACTGGAAGACCTCGTCGAGCAGGTCGAGCGACGGATGCTGCTCGAGCCAGGCCTGCAGCAGTTGCAGTCCCTGCTCGACCGCACCGCGGCGCCGATAGGCTTCCATGATGCGCTCCGCGACCAGCGCCAGATATACCGGGTTCTGCTTCTCGATGCGCTTCCAGTGCTCCAGTGCCGCGGCGTCGTCACCGCCCTCGGCGGCGAGGTCGCCGGACAGGATCGAGGCCCGCACGCACTGGCGATTCTGCGCCACGGCGTGGTCCAGTTCGACACGGGCCTCGTCGAAGCGCGAGTCGGCGATCATGCCGGCCGCCAGTTCGCAATGGAAATTGGCCACTTCCTTGCGCCACTGCAACTGGTCGTTCTCGGACAGACCGGCAATGATTTCGATCGCCCGTCGCCAGTCCTTCTCCTGCTGGTAGATCTCGATCAGGTACTTGAACGCGACGTCCGCCAGCCGGGAGTCGCGAAGCCGCAGAAACGCCGCCTCGGCACGGTCGAGCAACCCGGCCTTGAGGTAATCCTGGCCAAGCTCGCCCAGCGCCTGCAGGCGCTGCTCCTCGCTGAGGTCCTCGCGATCGACCAGATTCTGGTGCATCCGGATGGCGCGATCGATCTCGCCTCGGCGACGGAACATGTTGCCGAGGGCGAAGTGCAGCTCGATCGTCTGCGGATCGATCTTGACGGCCTCGATGAAGGCGTCGATCGCTTTGTCCTGCTGCTCGTTGAGCAGAAAGTTCAGACCGGACAGATACGAGCGCGGCAGGCTGCGGGATTCATTCACCACCTGCCGGATGTCGATGCGTGCCGCCATCCAGCCGAGAGCGAAGAACAATGGGAATGCGAGCAGCCACCAAAGCTCAAAATCCATGCGTCAGTGGGCTTCGGGCGCATGCGCGCCGTCGTGCACCACCAGCGCCCGGTCGGCAGCCAGATCTTCGGCGTGCTTCAGCCGCTTCCTGAGCTTCGAGATCTCACGCCGTCTTGCCAGCGTCGAGACACTCGTGATGCTCGCCCCGATCAGCGCGCCGCCCGCGAAGAACGCAAGCATCACGAAGATCAGCGGAAACTGCCGCACTTCTCCGAAGAAGAACTGCACATTGACCAACTCGTCGTTCTTGATCGCAAAACCGAACAGGAAGACGAACAGGACGATTCGAAAAATCCAGATCAGGAGTCGCATGGTTTGCGATTATGGCCGAGCTCGAACAAAAAAAGAAAGGCGGCTGTCGCCGCCCACCCGATTTCGCATGACTCGACCCCTGCCGCCGCTGCGACGCCCACCTGCGAACGGGTGGCGAAGGGCCGTGCCATGTCAGGAATTGATGTCCACCCGCTCGCGCAATTCCTTGCCGGCCTTGAAGTGCGGCACGAATTTCTCGGGCACCGACACCTTTTCTCCGGACTTGGGATTGCGGCCGATGCGCGGCGGCCTGTAATTGAGCGCAAAACTGCCGAACCCGCGGATCTCGATGCGATCACCTTTGGACAGCGCCTCGGTCATCGCATCGATGATCACCTTGACCGCGTAATCGGCGTCCTTTGCGACCAGCTGAGGCGCGAAGCGCTCGGCCAGCCGCGCAATGAGTTCCGATTTGGTCATGGCTGCGGAACTATTGCTTCTGCTCGTTCAGCTTGGCCTTCAGCAGGGCGCCCAGATTGGTGGTCCCGGTCGCGGCTTCGGAGGCCAGCTTCTGCATCGCCTCGCTCTGCTCGACCTGGTCCTTGGCCCGGATCGACAGGTTGATCGAACGGGACTTGCGATCCACGTTGATGATCAGCGCCTCGACTTCCTCGCCTTCCTTCAGGACGGCGGAAAGGTCGTCCACACGGTGGGTGGCGAACTCGGACGCACGCAGGTAACCCTCGACCTCTTCGGACAGCGACACCACCGCGCCGCGGGCGTCGACCGACTTGACGGTGCCGCGCACCAGACTGTTCTTCTCGTGGGTCGCGATGAAGTTGGTGAAGGGGTCGCCCTCCATCTGCTTCACGCCCAGCGAAATGCGCTCGCGCTCGACGTCGATCGACAGCACCACGGCCTCGACCTCGTCGCCCTTCTTGAAGCGGCGCACGGCGTCTTCGCCGGATTCGCTCCAGGACAGGTCGGACAGGTGAACCAGACCGTCGATGCCGCCTTCCAGACCGATGAACACGCCGAAGTCGGTGATCGACTTGATCTGGCCGCGCACCTTGTCGCCCTTCTTGTGGTTGATCGCGAAATCGTCCCACGGGTTGGACATGCACTGCTTCATGCCGAGCGAGATGCGGCGACGATCCTCGTCGATCTCGAGGATCATGACCTCGACCTCGTCGCCGAGCTGAACGACCTTGGTCGGGTGGATGTTCTTGTTGGTCCAGTCCATTTCCGAGACGTGCACCAGGCCTTCGATGCCCTGCTCGACTTCGACGAAGGCGCCATAGTCGGTAATGTTGGTGACCTTGCCGAACAGACGCGTGCCGTTGGGGTAGCGGCGCGAAATGCCGATCCACGGATCTTCGCCGAGCTGCTTGAGGCCCAGCGAGACACGATTCTTCTCCTGGTCGAACTTCAGCACCTTGGACTCGATCTCGTCGCCGACCGCCAGCACTTCGCTGGGGTGACGGACGCGGCGCCAGGCCAGGTCGGTGATGTGCAGCAGGCCGTCGATGCCACCGAGGTCGACGAAGGCGCCGTAGTCGGTGATGTTCTTGACGATGCCCTTGATGACCTTGCCTTCCTGCAGCGTGGACAAGAGCTTCTCGCGCTCTTCGCCCATGGTCTCCTCGAGCACGGCGCGGCGGGAGACGACGACGTTGTTGCGCTTGCGATCGAGCTTGATGACCTTGAACTCGAACTCCTTGCCTTCGTAGGGAGCCGTGTCCTTGACCGGTCGCATGTCCACCAGCGAACCGGGCAGGAAGGCGCGGATGCCGTTGGTCATGACGGTCAGGCCGCCCTTGACCCGCCCGGAAATCACGCCTGTGACCAGCGAGCCTTCGTTGAGCGCCTTCTCCAGATCGTTCCAGGCCGCGATGCGCTTCGCCTTGTCGCGCGACAGGCGGGTCTCGCCGTAGCCGTCCTCGAGCGCGTCGATGGCGACCTGGACGTAGTCGCCCGAATTGACCTCGACGTCACCGCGGTCGTTGCGGAACTCGTCGATCGGGATGTAGCTTTCGGACTTGAGGCCGGCATTGACGATCACGAAGTTCTGATCGATGCGAACGACCTCGGCGGTGATGACCTCACCGGCGCGCATCTCCTGGCGGGAGAGACTCTCTTCGAAAAGCTCGGCAAAGCTTTCCTGGCTGGATACAGCAGTTGCAGTGGACATAGAAAAACTCGGATTTCCGCCGCGCGGCGGAGCTTGGTTGAACACCCGTCCGCGGCCATTGCGGCCGTCGGACGACTCATCATCGATCTTCAGGGCACCGCACCGGCGGCATCGAGCACGAAATCGACAGCCTGTTCGATGTCCATGGCGGAGGTATCGAGCAGAAGGGCGTCGTCCTGTTGCCTGAGCGGGGCCACGCTGCGCGCCGCATCTCTCGCATCGCGATCGCGCATGTCCTGAATAAGACCCGGCATGTTAGCAGCCATTCCTTTTTCCAACAACTGCTTATAGCGACGTTCCGCGCGGATCTCGGCACTCGCGGTGAGGAAGATCTTGACCTCCGCGTCGGGAAAGATCGTCGACGCCATGTCGCGCCCTTCGGCCACCAGGCCCGGGGCCTGACGGTACGCTCTCTGCCGAAGCACCAGCGCCTCGCGCACCGCGGGCAGCGCGGCCACCTGCGAGGCCCCCACCGAGCACGCCTCGGCACGGATCGCATCGCCGACATCGTCGCCGTCGAGCATCACCCGCCCGCCTTCGAAGCGGGCCGGCAGCGCCCGGGCCAGCGCCGCCACCGCGGGCTCGTCGTCGAGCGGCAGGCCGGCACGGGTGGCCGCCAGCGCCACCAGCCGGTACAGGGCGCCGCTGTCGAGATGATGGTAGCCAAGCCGCTCGGCGACCCGCGCAGCGACGGTGCCCTTGCCCGAGGCCGAGGGGCCGTCGATTGCGATCACCGGCACCGGGCTGCCGACCGAAGCGAAGGTGGCGAAATAGTCCGGGAAGGTCTTGTTGACGCACTTGGGATCGTTGATGCGCACGCCCGTGCCGGCGAGCGTCGCCAGCGAAAAGCACATCGCCATGCGGTGATCGTCGTAGGTGTCGATCGTCGCAGGGCGGATCGCCGGCGGCGGCACCACGACGAGCTGGTCCTCGCCCTCGTCCACCTGGGCACCGAGCTTGCGAAGCTCCGTCGCCATCGCCGCGATGCGGTCGGTTTCCTTGACCCGCCACGACGCGATGTTGCGCAACCGGCAGGCGCCATCGGTGAACAATGCGACCACCGCCAGCGTCATGGCCGCATCGGGAATGTGGTTCAGATCAAGATCGAAGGCCCGCAGGCCACCGGCTTCCGGTGCCCGGCATTCGATCCAGTTGTCGCCGATCTCGATCCGGGCGCCGATCGAGGCCAGCGCGTCGGCAAAGCGCACGTCGCCCTGGATGCTGTCGCGGCCGACGCCCTCCACCCGCACCGGACCGCCGCCGACGGCACCGGCAGCCAGGAAATAGGAAGCCGACGATGCATCCCCTTCGACGTGGATGTCGCCGGGGCTGCGGTAGCGCGCACCGGCCGGCACGACGAAGGCCTGCCAGCCCTCGCGGGCGACGACCACGCCGAAGCGGGCCATCAGCGCGAGCGTGATCGCGACGTAGGGCTTGGAGATCAGCTCGCCGACCACTTCGATGCGGGTCTCGACGCCGGTCAGCGGCATCGCCATCAGCAGGGCGGTCAGGAACTGGCTGGAAACCTCGCCGCGCACGCGCACGACACCACCCGGCCGGATCTTGGCAGGCTCGATCACCAACGGCGGATAGCCGTCGACGCCCTGGTAGCCGATGTTCGCGCCCAGCTGGCGCAGTCCGTCCACCAGATCGCCGATCGGTCGCTCGTGCATGCGCGCGACGCCGGACAGGCGATAGTGGCCGCCGGACAAGGCCAGTGCCGCGGTCAGCGGCCGGAACGCGGTACCCGCATTGCCGAGGAACAGGTCACCGTGCTTGACCGGCATGGGGCCGCCCGCGCCATGGACACGAAAGCGGCCCGCCTCGTCGAGCGACTCCCAGCGCACGCCGAGGGCGTCGAGGGCATCGAGCATGCGTTCGACGTCGTCCGAGGCCAGCAGGTCATGGATCTCGGTCACGCCTTCGGCCAGCGCGGCAAGCAGCAACACCCGGTTCGAGATGCTCTTCGAGCCCGGCAGCCGGACCGTTCCGGCGGCACCCGAGAGCGGCGGGAGATCGAGATGGTCCATGTCGGCTTCAGTCCTCCTTGCGGTTGGCCCACGCGTTGCGCGCCGTCCGTGCCTCGTCGAAGATCGCCTCCAGCGAACCTCCGTCACCCGACAGCAGGTAGGCACGCAACAAGGCCAGCTCGGCGAGATAGGCATCGAGTTCGCCGATCAGCGCCTGCCGGTTGGCGATGCAGATGTCCCGCCACATTTCCGGATGGCTGCCGGCGATCCGCGTGAAGTCGCGGAATCCGCCTGCGGCGTAGCCGAAGAGCTGTTCGGCATTGGCCCGCTGGGCCAGATCGTGAACCAGGCCGAAGGCCAGCAGGTGCGGCAGATGGCTGACCGCGGCGAATACCCGGTCATGTTCCTGTGGTGTCATTTCGAACAGTTGGGCTCCGCAGGCCTGCCAGGCCTGCCGCACCAGTGCGACGGCGCCGTCGTCGTTTTCCGGCAGTGGCGTGACCACCACCTTGCGGTCCCGGTAGAGTTCGGCGTAAGCCGCCTCGGCGCCGCTGTTCTCGGAGCCGGCGATCGGATGTGACGGCACCACCTGACCGAGCTGGCGGTCCAGGTTGCGGTAGATCGCCTCGATGACGTCGCTCTTGGTACTGCCGGCATCGGTGACCGCGGTACCGGGCGCCAGATGAGGCGCCATCGCCGCCATCACGCCGTCCATCTGGCCCACCGGGGTCGCGATCAGCACCAATCCTGCCCCGGCCAGCGCGTCGGCCCAGTCGTCGGTGGCGCGATCGACGATGCCGAGCGCCGTCGCCTTCGCCAGCGAGGCCGGCGTGCGGCCGACGCCGACCACCTCGCCGACCAGACCCGCCGCCCGCAACGCCAGGGCGAAAGAGCCGCCGATCAGGCCGACGCCGCACACCACCAGCTTGTCGATCCGGGTCATGCCGTATCCCGTTCAGGCCAGCGTGGCCTTCAGCGCGCCGATGAAGATCTCGTTCTCCTCCGGCAGTCCGATCGACACCCGCAGCCAGTCGGCAAGGCCGTAGCCCGCGATCGGCCGCACGATCACGCCGCGCTCGAGCAGGCGTCGATTGACGTCGGCGGCACCGCGCAGCCTTACCGTGACGAAGTTGCCGGCCGACGGAATCCAGTCGAGACCGAGCGCATCGAACGCCGACAGCACCTGCGTCATGCCGCGCCGGTTGAGATCGGCGCTGCGCAGGATGAATTCGTCGTCGGCCAGCGCCGCAGTCGCCGCCGCCAGCCCGACCAGACTGACGTTGAAGGGCTGGCGCACGCGGTTCATCAGATCGATCACGTCCGGGCTGCCGATGCCGTAGCCGACGCGCAGGCCGGCCAGCCCATAGGCCTTCGAGAAGGTGCGCGTGACCAGCAGATTGGGGAAGCGATCGAGCCAGGACAGGCTGTCGTAGCGCTGGTCCTCGTCGAGGTATTCGGTGTAGGCCTCGTCGAGCACCACCAGCACCTCGGGGGGCACGTCGGCGAGGAAGGCCAGCAGCCGATCGCCCTCGATGAAGGTGCCGGTGGGATTGTTCGGATTGGCGATGAACACCACCCGCGTACGCTCGCCGATGGCGTCACGCATGCGTGCCAGGTCGTGACCGAACTCGGTGGCCGGCACGGCGATGCCGGTAGCGCCGACCGCCTGGGTCGACAGCGGGTACACCGCGAATCCGTATTGTGAAAAGACCGCCTCGGTGGCAGGGCCGAGAAACGCCCGGGCGGCGAGATCGAGCACGTCGTTGGAGCCGTTGCCGAGCACGATGCGCTCGGGTGCCATGCCGGTGCGCGCGGACAGCGCCGCCTTCAGCTCGAAGCCGTTGCCGTCCGGATAGCGTCCGATCTCGTTGCAGCAGCCGACCATCGCCTCGCGGGCGCGGGGGCTCATGCCGAGCGGGTTTTCGTTGGACGCCAGCTTGACGATGCCGGACGGCGTCAGCCCCAGTTCCCGGGCCAGTTCGGTGATCGGCTTGCCCGGTTGGTAGGGCGAGATCGAGCGTATGTGACTTGGTGCGCCGTGGCTGGGATCCATGCTTCCTCCTGGGCTCTCGGGATTCACAGGGCGGCGACCGGATAGGAGCCGAGAATCTTGACGAAGGCGGCCCGTTCGTTCAATTCGGCCAGGGCGGCCGCCACCTGCGGATCGTCGCGATGACCGAGGAAGTCGACATAGAAGACATACTCCCACAGGCCACCCCGGGCCGGGCGCGACTGCAGCTTGGTCATGTCCACACCGTGCCGCGCGAGGGGCTCGAGCAGGTCGTGCATCGCACCGGGACGGTTGCGCGCCGACAGCACCAGCGAGGTCTTGTCCTTGCCCGACGGCCCAGCGTCGTGGCGAGCGATCACGAGGAAACGGGTGGTATTGTTGGGGTCGTCCTCGATGTTCGAGGCGAGGGCATTGAGCCCGTACAGTTCGCCTGCGGCATCGCCGGCGATGGCGCAGGATTCGCTGTCTTCGGCCGCCAGTCGCGCCGCTTCGGCGTTGCTCGCGACCGGTATCCGCGGCAGATGCGCGAGGTTGCGATTGAGCCACTCGTGGCACTGGGCCAGCGATTGCGCATGCGAGTAGAGCCGCTTGGCCGCGCCGATGCCGTCGGACTTCGACAGCAGGTGCTGGTGGATGCGCAGCTTGACCTCGCCGCAGACGTGCACGGGATTGGCCAGCAGCAGGTCGAGCGTGCCGCCGACCGCACCTTCGGTGGTGTTCTCGACCGGCACGACGCCGTAATCGGCGTTGCCGCACTCGACCAGACGAAACACTTCGTCGATCGTGCCGACCGGCGTGAAGCTCGGCGCCGAACCGAAATGCTTGCGTGAAGCACTCTCCGAAAAGGTGCCGGCGGGGCCGAGATAGGCGACCGTCAGCGGCTGCTCGAGCGCCAGGCAATAGGACATGATTTCGCGAAATACGCGCTGCACGGCATCGCCCGCGAGCGGGCCGGGATTGACCTCGGCGAGCCGTCGCAGCACCTGCGCCTCGCGCTCGGGGCGGTAGATGTTGCCGTGCTTGATCTCGCCGATACGCTGGGCACAGCGCGCCCGCTCGGAGAGGCGGGCGAGCATTTCCTCGTCCAGTTCGTCGATTCGCTTGCGCAGTTTCAGCAATTCGTCGTCACTCATCCCTGGATCTCCGTGCCGCCGACCGACCGCTGGCGCCCGGCTTCGGCGTCGCGCCACGCCGCCGGTGCCCGCAGCCGGCATGCGAACGTCGTCGCCCGGCTTCGAATTGTAGATCGCGCCCGCAGCCGGACGGGCGGGACATTGCAGGCAACCCGCCTTCGGATCATTCGTCGGCGTCCGCCCCGTCGCTGTCGTCAGGCCCGTGAGCGCCGCCTTCGCCAGCAGGCGCGGCATCGTTGGCGATGAGCACATCGTCATCGGATTCGGCCACCTTCTCGATGCCGGCCAGATGGGTTCCTTCGGCGAGCGCGATCAAGGTCACGCCCTGGGTGGAACGGCCCATCTCGCGGATGTCCGCGACGCGGGTGCGGATCAGCACCCCGCCCGAGGAGATCAGCATCACTTCGTCGCTGGGCTGCACCAGCGCCGCACCGACCAGGCCGCCATTGCGCTCGGAAGTCTGGATCGCGATCATGCCCTTGGTACCACGACCGTGACGCGTGTATTCGGCCACCGGCGTGCGCTTGCCGAAACCATTGCGGGTGACGGTCAGCACCGACCAATCCTCGTCCTGCGCCACCAGCATCGCGATCACGCGCTGGTCGTCCTCGATCGTCATGCCGCGCACGCCGCGTGCCTCGCGCCCCATCGGTCGCACGTCGCCTTCGGCGAAGCGGACCGCCTTGCCGGCATCGGAGAACAGCATGACGTCGCTCGCCCCGTCGGTGATCGCGACACCGATCAGGTGGTCGCCGTCGTCGAGATTGACCGCGATGATGCCGGCCTTGCGCGGATTGGCGAAGGCGGTCAGCGCGGTCTTCTTGACCGTTCCCAGCGAGGTCGCCATGAAGACGTAGTGGTCTTCGTCGAATTCCTGCACCGGCAGCACCGCGGTGATCTTCTCCGCTTCCATCAGCGGGAACAGATTGACGATCGGCTTGCCGCGCGAATTGCGCGTTCCCTCCGGCACCTCGTACACCTTCAGCCAGTAGGCACGGCCCCGGTTCGAGAAGCACAGGATGGTGTCGTGGGTGTTGGCGACGAACAGGCGGTCGATGAAATCCTCCTCCTTCATCGACGTCGCCTGCTTGCCGCGCCCGCCACGGCGCTGCGCGCGATAGTCGGCCAACGGCTGGCGCTTGAAGTAACCCGAGTGCGACAGCGTGACCACCATGTCTTCCGGCGCGATCAGGTCCTCGATGTTGATCTCGGCGGTATTCATGACGATTTCCGAGCGCCGGGGATCGCCATATTGGTTGCGGATCGCGGTCAGTTCCTCGCCGATGATCGCGGTGATGCGCTCGGGCCTTGCGAGGATGTCGAGCAGGTCGGTGATCAGCGCCATCACCTCGCGATACTCGTCGACGATCTTGTCCTGCTCGAGACCGGTCAGGCGCTGCAGGCGCAGTTCCAGAATGGCCTGAGCCTGGACGTCGGAGAGCCGGTAGCCCTGCGCCTGAAGGCCGTACTCCGACAGCAGGCCATCTGGCCGGAAGCGCTCGGAACTGGCGCGCGAGAGCAGTTCCTCGACCAGCGGCGAGCGCCATTCCCGGGCCATCAGTTCGCGCTTGGCATCGGGCGGCGTCGCCGCAGCCTTGATCAACGCGATGATCTCGTCGACGTTCGACAGCGCGACTGCGAGACCTTCGAGGATGTGGCCACGTTCCCGCGCCTTGCGCAACTCGTAGACGGTGCGCCGAGTGACCACTTCGCGCCGGTGCGCGAGGAAGCACTCGAGCATCTGCTTGAGGTTCAGCAGTCGCGGCTTGCCGTCGACCAGCGCCACCATGTTCATGCCGAAGCTGTCCTGCAACTGGGTCTGCTTGAACAGCTTGTTGAGCACGACCTCGGCGACCTCGCCGCGCTTCAGTTCGACCACGACGCGCATTCCGGATTTGTCCGACTCGTCGCGAATTTCGCTGATGCCCTCGATGCGCTTGTCGTTGACCAGCTCGGCCATCTTTTCGAGCAGGCTGCGCTTGTTGACCTGGTAGGGCAGCTCATCGACGATGATCGCCTGACGGTTGCCCTTTTCGAGGTCCTCGAAATGGGTCCGGGCACGCATCACCACACGACCACGACCGGTGCGATAGCCCTCGTGTACACCATGCAGGCCGTAGATGTGGGCCGCGGTCGGGAAGTCCGGCGCCTTGACGGTCCGGATCAGGGCCTCGATGTCGGTGGTCGGATCGGCCAGCAACTGCAGACAGGCATCGACGACTTCCACCAGGTTGTGCGGCGGGATGTTGGTCGCCATGCCGACCGCGATACCCGACGAGCCGTTGATCAGCAGGTTGGGCACCCGCGTGGGCAGTACCGTCGGCTCGAGTTCCTTGCCGTCGTAGTTGGGCTGGAAGTCGATGGTTTCCTTGTCGATGTCCGCCAGCAACTCCGACGAGATGCGCTCCAGCCGGCACTCGGTGTAGCGCATCGCCGCGGCGTTGTCGCCGTCGATCGAGCCGAAATTGCCCTGGCCGTCGACCAGCATGTAGCGCAGCGAGAAATCCTGCGCCATTCTTACCAGCGTGTCATAGATCGCGGAATCGCCGTGCGGGTGATACTTACCCATCACGTCGCCGACCACCCGCGCGCATTTCACGTATGGACGATTCCAGGCGTTGTTGGCCTCGTGCATCGCGAACAGCACGCGGCGGTGCACCGGCTTGAGCCCGTCCCGGGCATCGGGCAGCGCCCGGCCGACGATCACGCTCATCGCGTAGTCGAGGTAGGAGTGCCGCATCTCGTCCTCAAGACTGATCGGCAGGGTCTCTTTGGCGAATGCGTTCATGGGCTCCGGAACTGGCGCGAACTGGTTGGGACAAAACGACAAATAATATCACGGCACTTGACAACGAAACGCCCAGTGCAGCGTTGGCACCACGCAACACCAATGGCGCCAGTGCAACACTTTGTACAATCGTTGTTGCGCCGCTTGGCGTATGCTTAAATCGTGATACGACACAACGTACGCCATATAAGGCGTTTTCAAGAAAGTAACTCGCTCTGAGGAGGATTCGTCGTGAATCTGAAGCGTCTGGCAGTTTTTGCTGCTGTTGCTGGTACTTCCGTACTTTCCATCTCCACTGCCCAGGCCGCCGATGTGATGGTTGATGGCAAGGGTGAAATTCCCTATGTCATCGATGGCCGCAAGGTCGTCGCTCGTAGCGGCTCGGGTCTGTGCTGGCGCACCGGCTACTGGAGCCCGGCTGCAGCCTCGACCGCGATGGCCGGTGAGTTCCCCGCGGGTTGCGCCTGCGACGGCGACATCGTGCCGAAGGACAAGTGCGAGGCGCCCAAGCCGATGGCAGCCGCCCCGGCCCCGATGCCGGCACCGGCTCCTGCGCCCGCTCCGGCCCCGGCCCCGGCCCCGAAGGCGGTCAGCCTTGGCGCCACCGCGCAATTCGATTTCGACAAGTCGGTGCTCAAGCCGGAAGGCAAGGCAGCGATCGACGCCGAGGTGATCAACCGCCTGGGCGGCCTGTCCAGCATCAAGTCGGTCACTGTTTCCGGCCATGCCGACCGCATCGGCAACGCCCAGTACAACCAGAAGCTCTCCGAGAAGCGGGCCGAGGTGGTCAAGTCCTACCTGATCGGCCAGGGCGTCGATGCCAGCCTGATCGAGACCTTCGGCTACGGCAAGACCCAGCCGGTGCCCGGCGTTTCCTGCGGCAAGATGTCGCGCAAGAAGCTGATCGAGTGCCTCGGCCCGAACCGCCGTGCCGTCGTCGATGTCAAGGGCATGAGCAACTGAGTCGTCCCTCTTCGGCATGTCGCGAAACCCCGCCCTGTGCGGGGTTTCGTTTTTTTGGCGCTACCATTCGCCGATCGTCGCAACGATCGAACGCCGAGGAGGCCACCGATGACCGAACGTATCGACCTGTTGTTGCGCCCACGCTGGCTGATCCGGGTCGAGCCCGACTGCACCCCCCTCGCCGGCCATGCGCTGGCGGTCCGCAACGGACGGATCGTCGCCGTGCTTCCGGCCGACGAGGCCCGCGAGCGATTCGTCGCGGATCGCGTCGAGGACCTGCCCGAGCATGTGCTGATGCCCGGCATGGTCAATGCACACTGTCATGCCGCGATGAACCTGCTGCGCGGACTCGGCGACGATCTGGCACTGATGGACTGGCTCAATCAGGCGATCTGGCCGGCAGAAGGCAGGCATGTCTCGGCCGATTTCGTGCGCGACGGCACGACCCTGGCAGCGGCCGAGATGTTGCGTGGCGGCATCACCACCTTCAATGACATGTATTTCTTTCCCGAGGCGGCCGCGACCGCGGTCGACCGGATCGGCATCCGCGCGCTGCTCGGCGTCGTCGTCATCGAATTCGCGTCCGCCTATGCCAGCGGCCCCGACGACTACCTGGCAAAGGGACTGGCGGCCCGCGACAGCTGGAAGGACCATCCGCGCATCGCCTTTGCGCTCGCGCCGCACGCGCCCTATACCGTCTCGGACCAGAGCTTCGAACGAGTCCGCAACCTGGCCGACGAACTCGATCTGACCGTCCATCTGCACGTCCACGAGACCCGGCACGAGGTCGAGAAATCGCTGGCCGAGCACGGCGAACGCCCGCTCGCGCGTCTCGCGCGCCTCGGCCTGATGTCATCGAATCTGCTGGCCGTGCACTCGGTCCATCTGGACCCGGGCGAAATCGAGGCGATGGCGCGCCACGGCGTGCGGGTCGCCCACTGTCCGTCGTCGAACATGAAGCTCGCCAGCGGCGCCGCGCCGATCGTACCCTTGCTCGCGGCGGGGGTGGCGGTCGGACTCGGTACCGACGGCGCCGCCAGCAACAACCGGCTCGACCTGTTCATGGAAATGCGCGAGGCGGCCCTGCTGGCCAAGCTCGGTTGCCTCGACGCCACGGCAGTGGGCGCCCATCAGGCGCTGACGATGGCGACGCTGGGCGGCGCCCGGGCGATCGGGCTGGACCACGAAATCGGCTCGTTGACACCCGGCAAATGGGCCGACCTGTGCGCCGTGGACTTCGATTCGGTCGACCTCGCGCCGTGCTTCGATCCGGTCTCCCACCTGGTCTATGTCGCCGGCCGCGAACACGTCAGCCACGTCTGGGTCGGCGGCCGCCTGGTGGCCCGCGAGCGCCGGCTGGTGGACGTCGAAGATGGCGAATTGATGGCGATTTCCGCGCTATGGCAGAATAGGATCGAGCAGCAGGCGCAATAGCCTCGCGCCCGTCTCCCCTGCTCCCCGAAGTCCTCCCGGCGCGAACGAGTTCCGACATGCCTCTTCCCATTACGCGTGGCCGCCAGTTCCTGCAGTTTGCTCTGGGCCTGGTTCTGGCAGGCGTTGCGGCGGCGGCCGGCGCCGCCGACGAAGCCCTGCCCTACGTCGTCGACGGCGCCGGCCAGCCGACCCGCAGCGCGGCCGGGCTGTGCTGGCGGACCGGTCACTGGAGCCCGGCGGCGGCCCGCGGATTCCCGCTCGACGGCAAGCCGGTGGCCTGCACCTGCGAGCCGGAACTGGTCGCGAAGTCGGACTGCGACACGCCGCCCGAACCCGCGCCGTCGCCGCCGCCGTTGCCAGCGCCCGAACAGACCACCGCGCCGCCCGAGGTGCGCGAGATCGTCGGCCCGACCAAGGTCAAGCTGTCGGCGGAAGCCCGCTTCCGTTTCGGCACCTCGGTGCTCGAGGACGAGTCGCGGGCGCGGCTCGACCAGCTCGCGAGGGAACTCGAGGGCATCGATCTCGAAGTCGTGCTCGCAGTCGGCCACGCCGATCGGATCGGAGGCGAGCGCTACAACCAGGATATCTCCGAGAAGCGGGCGGCCGAGATCAAGGCCTACCTGATCGGCCGCGGAGTCCCGGCCAACCGCATCTACACCGAAGGCAAGGGTGAAAAGCAGCCGACCCATCTCGGCGATTGCGAAGGCATGGGGCGCGAGCATCGTCGCAACCACCGCCTGATCGAATGCCTGGCGGCCGACCGACGGGTCGAAATCGAAGTGATCGGCGTGCGCTGAGCAGCCGCCATGAATCAGGAGAGCACGATGAACGCCGACCCGGTCGAGCTGCAGAAATTCAGTGATCTGGCCCACCGCTGGTGGGATCCGACCTCGGAATTCCGCCCGCTCCACGAGATCAATCCGCTGCGCGTCGACTGGATCGACGGCCTCGCGCCGCTGGCCGGCAAGGCGGTCATCGACGTCGGCTGTGGCGGCGGCATCCTGGCCGAGGCGATGGCCGCGAAGGGTGCCCGGGTGACCGGCATCGACCTGTCCGAGAAGGCCTTGTCGGTCGCCCGGCTGCACCTGTTCGAAAGTGGCCTGGAAGTCGCGTACGAACACCAGAGCGCCGAGCAGATGGCCGAGACCCATCCCGCCGGGTTCGACGTCGTCACCTGCCTCGAGATGCTCGAACACGTCCCCGATCCGGCCAGCATCGTCGCTGCCTGTGCAACGCTCGTGAAGCCCGGCGGGCAGGTATTCTTTTCGACGCTGAACCGCAATCCAAAGGCCTATCTGCTCGCGATCATCGGCGCCGAATACGTGCTCGGCATGCTGCCGCGGGGCACCCACGACTACGCCAAATTCATCAAGCCGTCCGAACTGGCGCGCTTCTGTCGCCAGGCCGGTCTCGACGTGGCCGGCTACCGGGGTCTCGAATACAACCCGCTGAGCAAGACCTACGCCCTCAGCGACAATGTGGACGTCAATTATCTGGTCCACGCGCGGCGCGACGCCTGAGGCCCGGGATGACCCTCCGCGAAGGGGTCTTGTTCGACCTCGACGGCACCCTGGCGGACACGGCGCCTGATCTCGCCGACGCCCTCAACCGGCTGCGCGCCGAGCATGACCTGCCGCCACTGCCCGAGCAGCGACTGCGGCGATGGACCTCCAACGGCACTCGCGGCATGTTGCGCGCCGGCTTCGAGATCGCACCGGACGACCCCCGCTTCCCACGGCTGGCGAAGCGCTACCTGCAGATCTACGCCGACGCGCCGTGCGTCAGGACGCGCCTGTTCCCCGGTCTCGCCGAATCGCTCGACTCGCTCGAAGCCTCGGGCATCGGCTGGGGCGTGGTTACCAACAAGCCCCGCGAACTGGCCGAGCCGATCCTCGAAGGCCTCGGCCTCGCGCGGCGCAGCGCCTGCCTGATCGGCGGCACCTGCGCGGCGGCACCGAAGCCGTCGCCGGAGCCACTGCTGCTGGCCTGCCGGCGGACCGGATGGTCTGCCGAGGCGTGCGTCTATGTCGGCGACGACGCCCGCGACATCGTCGCCGGCCGGGCCGCCGGCATGGCCACGCTGGCGGCCGCGTGGGGCTATCTCGGCGACCGGCCCGACGTCGGCGAGTGGCAGGCCGATGCGATCGTCGAGCATCCCGCCCAACTCGCCGAGGCGATACTCGGCGACCACTGAGCGGGGCCGCGCGGCCGATTCGACCGCCGTCGAAGGCCGAAGGCACTTGAGATGCCGAGCCCTCGCCCCCATAATCGAAGCATGGTTGTAATTCCGGCGAGCCGGAGACGTTCTGGACAGGGGTTCGACTCCCCTCACCTCCACCCAAGCGCATCGCAAGGTGTCTTTGGGTGGGGGTGTACCGGTTTCGACAGGGCGGGCGAACGCAAGCAGGCAACCCGAAAGGCGACGGACGTAATCCGCGCAAATCCATAAACGCCAACGATGAGCGTTTCGCACTGGCCGCTTAAGGTCGGAGCCGGGGCCGCTGAAGCCTTGTAACCCAAGACAGCCGGTGGGGGCCTCGGCCCCCACCGTCACGTTCGAGGGCCACCGGACGAATCCATTTGTCCGAATGCTTCCCCACTGGTCATAATGCTTCGCGCCCGGCACCTTGCCGGCCAGCGTCCATGATGGCCTCCCAGCTCTTCTCGACCTCCGAACTCAGCCCCCGCGCGATCCTCACCGGCGTCCTGATCGGCGCCGTGCTGACCCCGTGCAACATCTACTCCGGCCTCAAGATCGGCTGGTCGTTCAACATGTCGATCCTGGCCCTGCTGCTCGGCTACGCTGCATGGACGCCAGCCGGGCGCTTGCTGGGCTGCCGCGCCTGGCAGCAGAAGGAAAGCAACATCAGCCAGACCTGCGCGTCGGCGGCGGCGTCGATCATCTCGGGCGGCCTGGTTGCACCGATTCCGGCCCATGCACTTCTGACCGGTGAGCGCCTGCCGCTGGCGCCGATGATCGCCTGGGTGTTCTCGGTCAGCTTTCTCGGCATCTGGGTGGCCTGGTACCTGCGGCCGCTGCTGATCGAGCGCGGGCATCTGCGCTTTCCGGCGGGCGTGGCGACGCTCGAGACGCTGCAGGACATCTTCGCCCACGGCCGCGAGGCAGTGCGGCGGATCGCGGTGCTGGGCGCCGCCGCGGCGCTCGCCGCCGGACTGAAAGTCGCCGACCTCTTGTTCACGCTGACGCGCTGGTCGCCGAGCGCCACGGCCAGTCAGTACACCTTCGCGCTGGAGCCGTCGCTGCTGCTGCTCGGATTCGGCGGCATCATCGGCCTGCGGGTCGGCTGCTCACTGCTGCTCGGTGCGCTGATCGCATTCGGCCTGATCGCACCGCGGCTGGTTACCTCCACGGCGGTGCTGGTCCCCACCGATGGCGGCTGGTTCGGCCCCCTGGTCGAGTGGCTGCTGTGGCCCGGTGTCAGCCTGATGGCCTGTGCGTCCCTTGCCAGCTTCGCCGCCCAGTTGCTGAGATCGTTCCGAGTGCGCAGCGACGAGCGGCGCAGCGGCATGCCCGAAGACTGGCGCCGGCCCTGGCCCGCCGTGGCGCTGCTCGCCGGTGTCGTACTGTCGGTCTGGCTGCAACATGCGCTGTTCGCGATACCGGTCGCCATCGCGCTGCTGGCCGTACCGTTCGCGCTGCTGCTGGCCGGGGTCGCCGCCCGGGTCGTCGGCGATACCGGCATCCCGCCGATCGGCGCGATCGGCAAGGTGTCGCAGCTCGCCTTCGGTGCCGCTGCACCGGGGCAGGCGATCACCAACCTGATGACCGCCAACGTCGCCGGCGGTGCCGCCGGCCAATGCGCCGATCTGCTCAACGACCTGCGCGCCGGGCGCGGCATCGGCGCCTCGCCGGCGCGCCAGATCGTGGCCCAGTGCTTCGGCGTGCTGGTCGGCAGCCTGGTCGGCGTGCTCGCCTACCGCGCGCTGATCCCGGACCCGCAGATGCTGATCACCAGCGAGTGGCCGGCACCGGCCGTCGCCACCTGGAAAGCCGTCGCCGAAACCATGGCCGGCGGATTCGACGCGGTACCGGCCGACGCCCGCGCTGCGATGATGCTGGCCGGCCTCGTCGGCATTGCCATCGGGCTTGCCGAGAATTGGCTTCCGGAACGCTGGCGCAACTGGCTGCCGAGCCCGGTCGCGGTCGGCCTGGCCTTCGTGATCCCGGCCTCGATCTCGATCGTGATGTGCCTCGGCGCCGTCCTCGCAGCCGTCGCCGCGCGCCTCGCGCCGGCGCTGGCAAGGCGCTTCACGGTCACCGTCGCGGCCGGCCTGGTGGCCGGCGAGAGCATCGCCGGGGTCGCCGCCGCACTGCTGTCGATGGCGGGCTGAGCAACCGGCCACGGGCCTACGGGCTTGCCGGCCGGCATCAGTCGTCCGGCTTCGACTTGCCCACCCGGTGACCGAGCCAACCCAGTACCGAGCGCAGCGCCGGCAGCCAGGCGTGACCGCCATGGGCCGCCACCGCCCCACCCATGCCGCGACCGACGAAGCGATCGCGCCAGGAACGCGGTCGCGGTTCGAACGTGGCGGTGGCGGCCTCCTGCGATTCGCCCGCGCAGTCGACCTGCGCTGCACCGCCGACACCGAGCTGGTCGTTGCGCAGGCGGGCATAGATCGCCCGTGCACGCTCATGGTCGAATTCCGCCATCGCCAGCGCCTGGAACCACACGCGGCGGTCCATATGGCCGGAGGCGATCTCGTCCGCAATCCGCTCGAAGCACTGCCGCTCGTCCATGGCTGGTTCTCATCGTCACGCCGTCGGCCCGATCGCTGCCGCGATCAGGACAATGTCATTGTACGACATCGACGGCCGGCTGCCGCGCGCGGCGGTGGCGGCGAATGCAGGCTAGAATCGAAAGCCATCGCCAACCACCGTCGAATCGCCCCGCCCACGTGAAGATTGCCACCTGGAACGTCAATTCGCTGAAGGTCCGCCTGCCCCAGGTACTGGACTGGATCGCCGAGCATCGGCCGGACGCCCTGTGCCTGCAGGAACTCAAGATGGAGGACAAGGCATTCCCCGCGGAAGCGCTGGCGGCAGCCGGCTACCACGCCGCCTTCGTCGGGCAGAAGACATACAACGGCGTGGCGATCCTGAGTCCGGATACGCCGCAGGAGGTCGTCCGCAACATTCCCGGCTTCGAGGACGAACAGAAGCGCCTGATCGCCGCGACGATCGGCGACACGCGGGTGGTCTGCGGCTATTTCCCGAACGGACAGGCGGTCGGCAGCGACAAGTTCGCCTACAAGCTCGACTGGCTGTCGGCACTGACCGACTGGCTCGAGCGGGAACTGGAAGACCATCCACGCCTGGTGCTGTGCGGCGACTTCAACATCGCGCCGGAAGATCGCGACGCCCATCCCGACTGGAAGGACGAGATCCACGTCTCGGAGCCCGAGCGGACGGCGTTCCGCCGCCTCGTCGGGCTCGGCCTGACCGACGCCTTCCGCCTGTTCGACCAGCCCGAGCGAGCGTTCAGCTGGTGGGACTATCGGATGATGGCCTTCCGCCGCAACTTCGGACTGCGCATCGATCATCTGCTGGTCAGCGCACCGCTGGTCGCCGCCTGCCGATCCTGCGAGGTGGACAAGGCGCCGCGCAAGCTCGAACGACCGTCCGACCACGCCCCGGTGGTGCTCGAACTGTCGCCTCCGTGAACCGGCGGGGCGCGCTCCTGCTGCATGGCAAGTGGGACGTGCCCGACGGTGCGATGCGGCCCCTCGCCGAGGCGCTGGCCGATGGCGGGTGGCGCGTGCGCTGTCCCCGCTGCTGCTGGTCGCCGCGTCGCCACTACGACGTGACGTTCGCCGCGGCGCTCGCCGAAGTCCATGTCGAACTCGAGCGCCTGCGGGCGAGCGGCTGTGACTTCGTGCTGCTCGCCGGCCACAGCCTCGGCGCCAACGCCGCCCTGGCCGCGGCGGCGGCCGATGCGCCGGCAGATGCCCTGGCCTTGATCGCGCCGGGCCACCGACCGGAATCGCTGCACGCCGCCGGGCTCACCACCGACGCCCTGTCAGCGGCCCGCGCGGCCAGCCCTGGCCACCGGCTCAGGCTGCCCGACTTCAACCAGGGGCGCCGCCGCCTGCTGCGCTTCCGGGCGGACGTCTGGTTGAGCTTCTTCGATCCCGTGGGCGACGCCGCGATGGCACGCGCGGCCCGGCGGCTGACGACGCCGCGGCCGATGCTGTGGATCGACGCCGCGCAATCGGGCGGCTCGGGCGATTCGGCCGACAACGCGTTTGACCTGCTGCCACCGCATCCCCAGAATCTGCGCATCATGGTCGATAGCAGCCATGCCGCGGCCCCTGCTGCCGCGATCGGACCGGTGCGCGAATGGCTGCATGCCCTGGAGGGCCCACGATGGACGACGTGAATCGCCGCGAGAAACTGCTGAATGCGTATCCGGTGCTGTCGGAACTGCCACCGCGGGCCCTCGAACAGCTGCTGTCCAGCGCCACCTGGATGCAGGTGCCGGCCGGTACCGTGCTGTTCGACGACCATCAGGTGTGCGAGGGGTTCCCGTTCGTCGTCGATGGATCGGTGCGGGTGATCAAGGCCTCCGCCAACGGTCGCGAGCTGCCGCTGTATCGGGTCGCGACGGGCGAGACCTGCGTGATCTCGTCGTCGTGCCTGCTCGCCGCAGAGGAATACAACGCCCGTGGCGTGACCGAGAACGACACCTTGCTGATGCTGTTGCCGAAGCCGGTGTTCGACGCCCTGATGTCGGAAGCGGCGTTCCGCAGCTTCGTCTTCCACCTGTTCGCCGAGCGCATCGCCGGCCTGATGCAGTTGATCGAGGCGGTCGCCTTCCAGCGTCTCGACCAGCGCCTGGCCTCGGTGCTGCTGGGCAAGGGCCGACTGCTGCACGTCACCCATCAGCAACTCGCCGACGAACTCGGCAGCGTGCGCGAGATCGTCAGCCGCCTGCTCAAGGGCTTCGCCGCCCAGGGCCTGGTGCGGCTCGGTCGCGAACAGGTCGAGATCCTCGACGCCGCCGGCCTCAGGCGGCTCGCTTCCGGCTGACCGCGGCTGTGTAACCGAGGTTACAGATCCGCCGCCATGGCTTGCGGTCTAATGGCCCCACTGACACCCACATGGAGAGCGAAATCATGAAATCAAACGTCGGCGGTATCGACAAGATCCTGCGAATCGTGGCCGGCCTGGCGCTGATCGTCTGGGCGGCTGCCCTCGGCGGGCCGGTCTGGGCATGGATCGGCGTGGTCCCCCTGGCCACCGGCCTGTTCAACTTCTGCCCGGTCTATCCGCTGCTCGGCATCAGCACCTGCCCGGTCAAGAAGGCCTGACGCCTTCGCACCGATCGCGATCCGGGCCGGCCATCGCCGGCCCGGCGCCGTTTACGCGCCGCCGCGCTGCGCCGCGACGTGATTGCTGATGGCGACGAAATCGGCGAGTGTCAGCCGTTCCGCGCGCAGGCCGGGATCGATGCCGATCGCTTCGAGCGCCCCGGCCGCGACGATCGCCTTCAGCGTGTTGCGCAGGGTCTTGCGCCGCTGCCCGAAGGCGGCCGTGACGATCTCGCCGAGCAGGTCCGCATCGACCGCCGTCAGCGACTCCGTCGGCTTCGGCACCATCCGCACGATCGACGAAGTGACTTTCGGCGCCGGGCGGAACGCACCGGGCGGCACATCGAACAGGCGCAGCATGTCGAAGCGGTACTGCAGCATCACCGACAAGCGGCCGTAGTCACCGCCGCCCGGCTCCACCACCATCCGCATCACCACCTCCTTTTGCAGCATGAAGGTCATCTCGCGCACCTGCGCGGCGAAACCGGCAAGATGGAACAGCAGCGGCGTCGAGATGTTATACGGCAGGTTGCCGACCACCTTCAGCTGCTCGCCGAGGGCAGCGAAGTCGAAGGCCAGTGCGTCGCCCTCGTGGATCACCAGGCGATCGGGGTCGTGGCGTTGGCGCAGTCGCGCGATCAGGTCGCGGTCGATCTCGACCACGTGCAGGCGTGGCAGCACGGCCAGCAGCGGCTCGGTCAATGCGCCCAGACCGGGGCCGATCTCGACCACGGTGTCGGTCGGACCGGGCCGGACCGCGTCGATGATGCGGCGCACGGTATTCGGATCGGTCAGGAAATTCTGGCCGAAGCGCTTGCGCGCGCGGTGTTCCATCAGCACCGCCCCCCGGCCAGCGCGATCGCCAGTTCGACGGCGGTGATCAGGCTGCCGGGATCGGCACCGCCCCGGCCCGCCAGGTCGAGCGCAGTGCCGTGGTCGACCGAGGTGCGGACGATCGGCAGGCCGAGGGTCACGTTCACACCGCCGCCAAAGCTCGCGTGCTTCAGCACCGGCAGGCCCTGGTCGTGGTACATCGCCAGCACCGCGTCGCCGCGCGCCAGGGTGTGGGGCACGAACAGGGTGTCGGCCGGCAGCGGCCCGTCCAGTCGCATGCCCTCGCCGCGCAGCTCGTCGAGCACCGGCGTGATGACGTCGATCTCCTCGCGGCCCATGTGTCCGCCCTCGCCGGCGTGGGGGTTCAAGCCCGCCACCAGGATGCGTGGCCTGGCGATGGCGAAGCGCACGCGCAGGTCATGCTCGACGATTCGCAAGGTGTGCGCCAGCATCGGCCGCGTGATCGCCCGCGGCACCGCTGCCAGCGGCAGGTGGGTGGTCGCCAGGGCGACCCGCAGCCCGCCGCCGGCGAGCATCATCACGACACGCTCGCAGCCGGTTCGCGCGGCGAGGTATTCGGTGTGGCCCGAGAACGGGATGCCGGCGTCGCAGATCACCCCCTTGTGCACCGGCGCGGTGACCATCGCGGCGAATTCGCCCGCGACGCAGCCGTCGATCGCCCGGTCGAGCAGCGCCAGCACGTAGGCGGCATTGGCGGTCGCCAGGCGGCCCGGCGTGACCGTCGCCGCGAGCGGCCGGTGCAGGCACTCGAGGCGTCCGGGTCCGGGATCGACCGTGGCCCGGTAGTCGACCAGCGCCTCGCCCCCCGGCCCGGCACGCGATTTCAGCAGGCCGGCGTCGCCGAGCAGCACCAGCCGCGCCGGCCAGTCACGCCCGGCCAGCGCGGCACAGATGTCGGGTCCGATACCGGCGGGCTCTCCGCTGGTGACGACGACGACCGGGCGGGCGACGCTCATCGCCGGCTTCAGGAACGGTCGTTGCGCAGGTCCACGAAGCTGCGGTCACGCAACTGGCGCAGCCAGTCCTCGAACGCCTCGTCCGCCTTGCGCGCCTTCAGCGCGTTGCGCGCGGCGTTGCGCTTGCGCTCGTCCGAGACGTCCTCGACGCGCCGTTCGAGCACCTGGATCAGATGCCATCCGAACGGCGTGCGCACCGGCTCGCTGACCTCGCCCGGCGCGAGCTCGTCCATCGCGCGCTCGAACGGCGGCACCGTGTCGCCGGGGTAGAGCCAGCCGAGATCGCCCCCCTTGGCCGCCGACAGGTCGGCCGAATGTACCCGTGCCAGTTCGTCGAAAGGCGTGCCGCCGCGCACCACCCGTTCGCGCAGCGCCAGCAGCCTGCGCTGCGCGTCGTCGTCGTCGATCAGTTCGGAAGTCTTGATCAGGATGTGGCGGGCGTGGGTCTGGGTCACCTTGCCCGGCGCGGCGATCTCGCCACCACGGCGCTCCAGCAGCTTGACGATGTGAAAACCGCCGGGACTGCGCAGCACCGGCGACACCTGCCCGGGCTGCAGGCTTGCGAGCGCATCGGCGAACAGCGTGGGCAGGCGATCGCCGGTCCGCCAGCCGAGATCGCCGCCGGACAGCGCATCCTGCGCGTCCGAGAACGAGGCCGCCAGCTTGGCGAAGTCCTCGCCCTGCTGCAGCCGGGCAAGCACCGACTCCGCCCGATCGCGCAGTTCGGCAAGCTGCTGCGGCGAGGCACCCTCGGGCGCACGGAAAAGAATGTGGGCGGCGTTGAATTCCTGGCTGGTCGGATTCTCGCGGCTGGCCTCGATGAAGTTGTCCACTTCGGCGTCGGTGACCACCACCCGACTGTCCACCTCGCGCTCGCGCAACCTGGCGAGCAGGATCTCGTTGCGGATGTTCTCGCGGAATTCGTTCCAGTCGATGCCGTCGCGCATCAGTACGTCGCGAAACGCCTGCATGCTCAGGCGATTGGACGAGGCGATGCGCTCGATCGCGCGCCCGAGGCTCTCGTCATCGACGTTCAGCCCGCTCTCGCGCGCCATCTGCAACTGGGCCTTTTCGAGGATCAGGCGCTCCATCACCTGCCGTTCGATGATGTCCTGCGACGGCAGCTGGGTGCCCTGGCGGGAGAGCTGACGGACCGCCATGTCGACCCGGTCGTGCAGCTCCTTGCGGGTGATGACCTCGCTGTTGACGACGGCGGCGATGCCGTCGACGTACTCGGGCTCGGCCGCCGTTGCCGGCAGCATCAAGCCACCCATCAGTGCCGCCACCGCGGCCATTCGTTTGATCGTTTCCATCGCCATCGCTTGTTTCTGGTCCGAACGAATCGTCACGGCGCGTTGCCGTATCCGAACACCGGGTCGTCCGGCCGGTCGTTGATGTTGCCATAGCCCCGCACACTCCGCCGCAGCAGGTTCACCGGGCTCGAACCGACGCTCGCCAGACCGCCGAGTTCGAGCTGCACGAACACCGCCTGGGTGGCGTCTTCCGGGTTGGTCGCGAAGCGGTGCATCGCGATGCGGAATACCCAGCAGCCGCCGTTGTACTCGAGACCGCCGATCGCCTCGGTCACCCGGTGTTCACGCAACGACCGGGTATAGCGGGCGACACCGTACCAGCGTTGACCGAGCGGCCATTGTGCCGACAGGTCGAGATCGCGCAGCACGTCGCGGGTGTAGCGGAAGCCGGCGTTGACCACCTGGGCGTGACCGGGCTGGTAGCGCAGCGACAGGTTGAAACGCTCGGTCCAGTGGTCGCGCGGGTTGTACTGCCAGTCCGACGACGCCCGGAAGTGCCGCGGCAGCCGGCCCGCGAACGACGCCAGCACGTCCGCCCGCCGCCCGGTACGCAGCGGCTCGGAGGTCGTCAATCGCACCCGCTGTTCGTCGAAGTAATAGCGCTGACCGATCGCCGCCCGCATCAGTTCCACACCGTTCTCGTCGAGGATCCGCGAGGTCACCGCTGCGGTGAGCTGGTCGGCGTTGGCGATGCGGTCCGAACCCGAATACAGGTTGGGCTGGAAGATCTGGGTGAAGTTGAAGTCGTAGGCGGCGGAATCGAACACCGGATACTCGGCCGGATCCTGGTCGTGGAACGGCACGTAGAGGTAGTACAGCCGCGGCTCCAGGGTCTGGATCAGCTGGCGCCCGCGCCACTGGAACTCGCGCTCGAAATTGAGCTGGCCGTCGATCGACGCGATCGGCACGCTGCGGCTCAGGCTGGTCCGCGCGCCATCGCTGACCGGCTGGTCGAGATCGTAGTGGGTCAGGTGCAGGCCGATCTTCGGCGTGATCGAATAGGCGCTGCGCCGCAGCGGATAAGCCAGCGTCGGGTAGAGGATGCTGCGGCTGCCTTGCGCCCGCTCGGAATCGGGATGCTCGAAGCGGGTGAACTCGCCCTTCAGCTCGAACTCGCCGACCGCCGTGTCGCGCCATGCGCCGAGTGCCAGTCGCGGCAGCATGCGGTAGGGCTCGGCGCCCTCGATCGTCTGATAGCCCTGCAGCAGTGCATCGGCGCGCCACCAGCTCGCGCTCTGGTAGCCCAGATGCAGCCGGTTCAGCAGGTTGGACTGGGAGGTCACCGACAGGCGCGAGCTGAGATCCTCGAAGTACTCGACGTCCGACACCCGGTTGAGTTCGAGCGAGCCCGCCAGGGCCGGCGAGAAGCGCTGGCGGTGGCGGACGCTGCCCGCCGCACGGCTGCCGCCGCGCACGTCGTCGTTGTGCAGGTACTCGGCCCGCAGTTCGCCGGCGTAGCGGGGCTGCAGGTAGCGGAATTCGCCCCCGAGCTGCAGGCCACGCCGACTCATGAAGCGCGGGATCAGGGTCGCATCGTAGTTCGGCGCGATATTCCAGTAGTAGGGCTGGGTGACGTCGAATCCGGTCTTGTTGGACTGGCCCAGGGTCGGCGCCAGCAGACCCGACTGGCGCTGCCCGACCAGCGGGAACTCGACCCAGGGCAGGTAGAACAGCGGCACGTCCTTGAACACCAGGGTGCCGTGCCAGGCCTCGCCGACCTGGCGGTTGTAGTCGAGATCCAGTTCGCCGGCCCGCAGATACCAGTCCGGATCCGGCGCCGGGCAGGTGGACCAGGTCGCGCCGAACAGGCGGTAGCGGTTCGGGCCGGCGAAC
>JAGRFY010000042.1 GCA_020445765.1 Rhodocyclaceae bacterium
AGACCAACCTTCACTTCTTCGGCCGATTGCGCGGCCGGCATCATGACCCCTGCCAGCGCCATGCCGACTACCAGCCCGGACAGTCGCTTGCTCGCTTTTTTCATTGTCGTCTCCTCCATTGCCTCATTGGCCCGACCGGCACGGCTGCCGGCCCGGGAACTCCTTGCGGCAGTGACGCCCGCCTCGCGTCACGCCCACTGGCTGCCGCGATTGGCGGCGAAGGCGAGGTCGATGGCCGCCCAGTCCTCGCCGGTCAGCTGCGCCTCGGCCAGCGGCAGCACGACCTCTTCCTCGGTGGCCATGTGGCGCCACATGAACTCGGCATAGGCATCGAGCGCACCGGAAAACCCCACCAGGCCGGCGCCTTCGCGTGCTGCCTCCAGCTTCGCGCGCAGATCGGCAAGCAGTTCCGCGCAGCGCGCATGCTCGGCCTCGAGGCGGTCGAGCACCGGCACCGCCTCGGCCGAGCGCATCCGCAGATAGCGAAACAGGTACTCGTCCTCCTTGGGGTGGTGGCGCAAGTCCGGGAACGCTTCAATGTAGTCCAGCATCGCGCCGACGAGGTGGAAGTCGGGCTCGCCGCCGGCGTCGCGGGCGGCTGCCAGTTGCTGCTGCAGCCCCTTGATCACGGCGCCCATCGACCGGTGCTCGTCCTTGATGATGTCGATTGCCTTGGTCATCGGGTTCTCCGGGCCATGCTCAGCGGCGAGACAGGGCACGCAGCTTGAAGCGCTGGATCTTGCCGGTGGCGGTCTTCGGCAGTTCATCGACGAACTCGAACCAGCGCGGATACTTGTAGGGCGCGAGCAGGCTCTTGACATGGGCCTTGAGCTCGGCAGCCAGGTCGTCGCCGGCGCGAATACCGGGCTTGAGCACGACATAGGCCTTGGGCTTGACCAATTCGTCCTCGTCCGCCTGACCGACGACAGCGGCCTCGAGCACCG
Source organism: Rhodocyclaceae bacterium (assembly GCA_020445765.1). Taxonomy (GTDB): domain Bacteria; phylum Pseudomonadota; class Gammaproteobacteria; order Burkholderiales; family Rhodocyclaceae; genus Cognatazoarcus. Next base: position 945 of record JAGRFY010000042.1, read on the forward strand.
CCTCGTGGGTGACCAGCACCGACTCGACCTCGATCGGCGAGACATAGATACCGCTGACCTTGAGCATGTCGTCGGTGCGCCCCGAATAGACGTAGTAGCCGTCGGCGTTGATGCTGTACTTGTCGCCGCTGCGGGTCCATTCGCCGAGGAAGGTCTGGCAGGTCTTGCTGCGGTTGTTCCAGTAGCCGGCGGAACTCGACGGACCCCGCACCTGCAGTTCGCCGACTTCACCGATGCCGACCTCATGGCCGTCGTCGTCGGTCAGGCGCACTTCGTAGCCAGGCACGGGCGTGCCGGTGGTGCCGTATCGGACATCACCGGTGCGGTTCGACAGGAAGATGTGCAGCATCTCGGTCGAACCGATGCCGTCGAGGATGTCGACGCCGAAATGGGCGCGCCAGCGGCGACCGATCTCTTCCGGCAGCGCTTCACCGGCCGACGCGCAGAGCCGCAACGAAACGTGCTCGCGTGCCGGCAGGTCGCCACTGGCCAGCATGGCGGCAAACAGCGTCGGCACGCCGTAGAAGATGTTCGGACGATATTCGCGCAGGCGCCTGCCCACTGCCGCCGGTGTTGGGCGCTCGGCCATCAGCACCGCAGTCGCACCGACCGACATCGGAAAGGTCAGGCTGTTGCCGAGGCCATAGGCAAAGAACAGCTTGGCCGCCGAAAACACCACGTCGTCCTCGCGAATGCCGAGGATCGGCCGGCCATAGAGTTCGGCCGTGTAGATCAGGCTCGAATGGATGTGGGTCGTGCCCTTCGGCAAGCCGGTCGAGCCCGACGAATACAGCCAGAAGCAGATGTCGTCGCGGGTGGTGTCGGCGATCTCGCACTCGCCCGGCTGTGCGTCGAGCAAGACCGCCAGCGAATCGGGGCCGGTACCACCGGAGACGACGATGCGCTCGAGCGTCGGCACACGGTCGAGCAGGGGCTGGAACAGCGGCAGAAGCGCAGCGGAGACCACCACCACGCGGGCGCGGCTGTCGCGCACCATATACTCGTAGTCACCCTGGGTGAGCAGGGTATTGACCGCGACCGGCACGATGCCGGCCTTGATCGCGCCGAGGAACACGGTCGGGAAATCGATGCCGTCGTGCACGCACATCAGCAGCCGCTGTTCGCGCTGCAGCCCCAGGGCGACCAGCGCGTTGGCACAGGCGGCGGTGCGCCGGTCGAGTTCGGCGTAGGTGCAACGGTCACGGTCATCGATGAAGGCAGTCTTGTCGCCCCGCCCCGCCGCCAGGTTGCGACCGATGAGGTCGACCGCGGCGTTGTAGCTGCGTGGAATGTCGATGGTCGGCGGACTGCTGCTGTGGTCCACCCGGCTCAGTTCCGGCATGGTTGTCTCCTGATATCGTTATGTTTTCCGCCCGCCGGCGGCGACCCTGCCTCTACTGTCCGGTGAAGCGGATCTCCCCTCCCGGCAGCAGATAGAGCACATGGGCCTTGCCGCCGGCGACGGTCGGCCGGTGGGCACTGCCGGGTCCGTAGACGAACCAGCCGGCGCCGGCGCCGTCGAAGCGGGCATCTGCGTCGATCGGCATGACCATGTCGACTTCGCCGCGGGGATGCTCGTGATGGGGGCCGACGACGTCGCCCATCTCGACGACATCGATCGAAAAGCCGTGCAGCGCAGGGCCCGGCTTGGCGACGCGCCCGAAACGAATGCCACCCTGCTCGTGCCGGCACATCCAGCCTTCGGCCACGCCTTCGCGACAGGCCGCGGCGATGCGCTGGAAGACCTCGCCGTCGGCCGGGAAGCGCCGATTGAGTTCGGCCTCCAGTTGCTTGTCCACGGCCATGCCGTCGATTGCGCCGGTCACTTGCGAGACCAGGGCGACGAAGTTCTCAACGCTCATCTCCGCTCTCCTTGAAGTCATGCCCACATCAACGCGGCGTCGGCGCAGCCGGCGGCCAGCGACGCGATCCGCTCCGGCGAGCCCTGCACGACATGGCGCCGCAGATACAGGCCCAGCGCCCTGAGCCCGCCCAGTTCCTCTCCGCCTCCAGCCCGACCAGGACCGCCATGCAGGCAACCCGGCATGACGTTGCCATGACCGGTATGAGCATTGCCGACGGTGGCGTCGACCAGCATCAAGCGGCCATGCAGATCGCCCACCGCCGACACCAGTCGGTCTGTAAACACGCCATCCGACGAATAGACCGACGCGACCAGGGAACCCTCGCCGCGGCGCATCATGCGCGCCAGTGCGCGCTCGTCGGCATAGGGGATCACCGTCGCCGCCGGGCCGAAGACCTCGACCCGATGTACGGTTTCGGCGCGCTCGCCATCGCTGCAGAACAGCAAGGTCGGTTGCACGAAGGCCGACACTGCGGCATCGGCACCGACCGGCGCGAAGCCTTCGCCGCCACCGAAGGCGAGCTCGCACTCGCTGCGCAGCTCGGCGATGCCGGCGATCGCCGCCTGCTGCTGCGCACGGCTGACCAGCGGGCCCATGCGCACCCCGTCCACGGCGGGATCGCCGACGACGACGCGTGCCAGACGGGTCGCCACCGCATCGGCCAGCGCGCGGGCCTGGGCCATCGGCGCGAATACGCGGCGAATCGCCGTGCACTTCTGACCACTCTTGATCGTCATCTCGCGGACGATCTCCTTCACCGCCAGCTCGAACTCGACGCTGTCGGGCAGCGCATCGGGACCGAGCACGGCGGCATTGACGCTGTCGGCCTCGACGTTGACGCGGACCGCGTGCTCGACGATGCCCGGATGGCTGCGAATCCGGCGGGCCGTATCGGCCGAACCGGTAAAGGAAACGACATCGCCTTCGCGCACGTGCGTCAGCAGGTCGCGGGCAGCGCCGCACACGATCGAAAGCGCACCGGGCGGCAGGATGCCGGCCGCGATCACGTCGGCCACCATGCGCTGGGCGAGCCAGGCAGTCGGCGTCGCCGGCTTCACCAGCACAGGCATGCCGGCCAGCAGCGCGGGCGCCGCCTTCTCCCACAGGCCCCAGGCCGGAAAGTTGAAAGCGTTGATGAAGATCGCGACGCCCTTCTGCGGCACCAGGAAGTGCCGACCGACGAAGTTGCCCTCCTTCGACAGCGGCACCACGGCACCTTCGACCAGTCCACGAGTCTGGCCGAGCGCCTTGCCCAAGCGGGCGTAGCTCTTCAGCGTGAAGATCGCGCCGTCGACGTCGAATCCGGCATCGGCCTCGGTCGCACCCGCGTTCCTGCGGGAGATGTCGAAGTAGTCGGCACGGTTTTGAGCGAGCACGTCTGCGATCGCGGCCAGCATCGACGCCCGGTCGGCATGGCTCGCGGCGCGCAGCGATTCGCCTCCGGTCAGCCGCGCATGCGCCAGCGCCTGGGCGCAGTCCACGCCGTCGGAGCCGACCCGAACCAGGGCTTCGCCGGAGACCGGATCGAGCAGCGCAATGCCCTCACCTTCGCATTCGAACCAGCGATCACATACGTAATTGGGCAGATGCATCAACGCTCTCGTCTCCCGTCGGCGAATGGCCGCGCAGTCTCGTCCCGGCGAACCCCGCTGTAGATTTTTCACGGCACACCGGCTATAGAATACATGTCACACCTGCACTGTCAAGCATTTTACTGCATATTCTTCGCTTTATTCGGGGAATTACCCTAGAAAAATAGCACTTTGCTTCATGTTTCGCCGGAAGCACACACTCGCAATGTGGCAATAAATCGCATCTTTCGGTTGACGATTGATAGACTCTGCACTATTCTTCACATCACTATGGAACTTTACTTCATGTCCAAGCACGCCAACGCCACTCCCGTCGCATCGACCGAGCCTCGGCAGGATCTGCCGACACCGGTCACGCCCGACCAGGCCTTCCTGCGCGATCTCGGTCGCCGGGTGCGCGAGGTCCGTGACCGACGTGGCATGACGCGCAAGCTGGTGGCCTCCGAAGCGCAGGTATCCGAACGGCACCTGGCGCACCTGGAGAGCGGCGAAGGAAACGTTTCGATCGTCCTGCTGCGACACATCGCGGCCGCGCTCGGGGTTTCGCTGGTCGAACTGCTGACCAGCGAGGTCGAGGACACCGTCGAGCGACGGCTGATCCGTCGCTTCCTGGAGCGCCTGCCCCAGCACCGTATGGAAGAGGTGGTATTCCGCCTGATGCGCGACTTCGGCCATGAAGAGGCCGTGCGTCGCAAGCGGGTGGCGCTGATCGGATTGCGCGGGGCCGGCAAGACCACCCTCGGCAGCCGGCTGGCGAAGGAGATGAACGCCCCCTTCGTCGAACTGGACAAGGAAATCGAGCGCGGCACCGGCATGCCGATCAGCGAGATCTTCGCGCTCTATGGCCAGTCCGGTTATCGCCGCATCGAGAAACAGACCCTCGAGCGCGTGCTTCAGGACAACGCCGAAGGCGTGATCTCGGTCGGCGGCGGCATCGTCGCTCGCCAGGACGCTTACGACTACCTGCTGTCGTGCTGCTTCACGGTGTGGATCAAGGCCCAGCCGGAAGAGCACATGGCCCGCGTGATCGCCCAGGGCGACCTGCGTCCCATGGCCGGCAACGACGAAGCAATGGACGACCTGAAACGGATTCTGGAAGCCCGGGAACCCCTGTACAGCCGTGCCGACGAGACCATCGACACCTCTGGCGAGGAAGTCGATACCAGCTTTTCCCGGCTCCGGCAATTGGTATCGAGCTAGACCCTATGGAGGAGACAACAGTGGAAGCAGCCGCAAGCACAGAGGCCCCGGTGGCCGAAGATCAGGTCGACTACCGGACCGATCCCTCGCAATACAAACACTGGCGCCTGGCCTTCGACGGCGAAGTGGCCACGCTGACCCTCGACATCGACGAGGACGGCGGCATCCGCCCCGGCTACAAGCTGAAACTGAACTCCTACGACCTCGGTGTCGACATCGAACTTCACGACGCCTTGCAGCGCATCCGCTTCGAGCATCCGGAAGTGCGCAGCGTCGTATTCACCAGCGGCAAGCCGAAGATCTTCTGCTCGGGCGCCAACATCTACATGCTGGGGCTGTCGAGCCATGCCTGGAAGGTCAACTTCTGCAAGTTCACCAACGAGACCCGCAATGGCATCGAGGACGCCAGCCGGAATTCCGGCCTGAAGTTCATCGCCGCCTGCAACGGCACCACCGCCGGCGGCGGCTACGAGCTGGCCCTGGCCTGCGACGAGATCGTGCTGGTGGACGACCGCAATTCCTCGGTCAGCCTGCCCGAGGTACCGCTGCTGGGCGTGCTGCCGGGCACCGGCGGCCTCACCCGGGTGACCGACAAGCGCAAGGTGCGCCGCGACCACGCGGACATCTTCTGCACCATTTCCGAGGGCGTGCGCGGCAAGCGCGCGGTCGAATGGAAATTGGTGGACGACGTCGTGCGCGCCCAGAAGTTCGACGAGCACATCCGCGACCGCGCGGCTGCACTGGCCGCAGGCAGCGACCGGCCGGCCGATGCCGAAGGCGTGGCCCTGACCCCGCTCGAGCGCCGCAGCGACGATGCCGGCTACCACTACACCTATGTCGACGCCACGATCGACGCCAACAAGCGCACCGTGACGCTGACCGTCAAGGCGCCGGCCGCAGTGACGGCGAGCACGCCGGAGGAGATGCTCGCCCAGGGCGCCAACTGGTGGCCGCTGCAGATGGCCCGCGAACTCGACGATGCCATCCTCAACCTGCGCACCAACCACCTCGACATCGGCCTGTGGCTGCTGCGCACCGAGGGCGACGCCCGGGTCGTGCTCGACAGCGACGCCACGCTGGTCGCGCACCAGGATCACTGGTTCGTGCGCGAGACGATCGGCATGTTGCGCCGCACGCTGGCCCGCATCGACGTCTCGTCGCGCAGCCTCTATGCGCTGATCGAGCCGGGCAGCTGCTTCGCCGGCACCCTGCTCGAGCTGGCCCTGGCCGCCGATCGCAGCTACATGCTGGACGACGAGGACGGGTCCAATCGCATCGCCCTGTCGGCGATGAATACCGGCACCCTGCCAATGGTCAATGACCTGACGCGCATCGCCTCGCGCTTCTACGACGATCCGGCGCCGACCCAGGCCGCCTATGCCGCAGTCGGCGAGCCGCTGTCGCCCGAGCAGGCGATGGCGCTGGGCCTGGTGACCGAGATTCCCGACGAGCTCGACTGGGCCGACGAGGTGCGCATCGCGATCGAAGAACGGGCCGCGCTGTCGCCCGACGCCCTCACCGGCCTCGAGGCCAACCTGCGCTTCGGCATCTTCGAGACCATGAACACGCGCATCTTCGGCCGCCTGTCGGCATGGCAGAACTGGATCTTCATCCGCCCCAACGCGGTCGGCGAAAGCGGCGCCCTGAAGCTCTTCGGTTCGGGCAGGAAACCACAGTTCGACTGGAACCGGGTCTGAGCGCAGCGGGCACGCCGCACCGGCGTGCCCGACCGAATTCCTCGTTCAACCGGCACCTGGCCGACCCTCTGCCGAAGCAGTCGGCGCGCCCACCCGGTTCAGGAGGCCCTTGGCAAGCAGGAGCGGCCGATGGCGCGATGCGTCACGGCGTTCCGAAACGACATCTGGAGACATGGCAATGGCGATCAACTACAGCGAACGCATTCCGAACAACGTCGATCTTTCGACCAACCGCACGTTGCAGCGCGCACTCGAGAACTGGCAGCCCGCCTTCCTCGACTGGTGGGGCGAGATGGGGCCGGACGGTTCCACCGACTACGATGTCTATCTGCGCACGGCAGTCAGTGTTGACCCGGCCGGCTGGGCCCACTTCGAGCACGTCAAGATGCCCGATTACCGCTGGGGCATCTTCCTGACACCGCCCGAGCAGGACCGCAAGGTGAACTTCGGCGACCACAAGGGCGAAGATGCCTGGCAGGAGGTGCCGGGCGAGTACCGCTCGACGCTACGCCGCATCATCGTCACCCAGGGCGACACCGAGCCCGCGTCGGTCGAGCAGCAGCGCCACCTCGGCCTGACCTGCCCGTCGCTGTACGACCTGCGCAACCTGTTCCAGGTGAACGTCGAGGAGGGCCGTCACCTGTGGGCGATGGTCTATCTGCTGCACGCCCACTTCGGCCGTGACGGCCGCGAAGAAGGCGAGGCGCTGCTCGAGCGCCGCTCCGGCGACGAGGACAATCCACGCATCCTGACTGCGTTCAACGAGAAGACGCCGGACTGGCTGTCCTTCTTCATGTTCACGTTCTTCACCGACCGTGACGGCAAGTACCAGCTCGCATCGCTGGCCGAGTCGGCCTTCGATCCGCTGTCGCGGACCTGCAAGTTCATGCTGACCGAGGAAGCCCACCACCTGTTCGTCGGCGAATCCGGCGTCGGCCGCGCGATCCAGCGCACCTGCGAGGTGATGAAGGAACTCAAGACCGACGACCCGGCCAGGCTGCGTGCCGCCGGCGTGATCGATCTGCCGACATTGCAGAGGTACGTGAATTTCCACTTCAGCGTCACCAGCGACCTGTACGGCGCCGAGATCTCGTCGAACGCGGCGACCTACTACACCACCGGACTGAAGGGCCGCTTCGAGGAAACCAAGATCGACGACGACCACACCCTGGGCAACGCCGAGTACGAAGTGATGGACGTCGCCGGCGACAGGATCCTGACCCGTCAGGTGGCCGCACTGACCGCCCTCAACGAGCGCCTGCGCGACGACTGGGTGACCGACGTACAGGCCGGTGTGGACCGCTGGAACCGCATCCCGGGCAAGTACGGCATCGACTTCAAGATCGTGCTGCCGCACAAAGGCTTCAACCGCAAGATCGGCATGTTCGCGGACGTTCATGTCAGCCCCGACGGCCGCATGGTGTCCGAGGCCGAATGGACCCATCAGCACAAGCACTGGCTGCCGACCGAAGAGGATCGCCTGTTCGTCCATTCGCTGATGGGTCGCTGCATCGAGCCGGGCAAGTTCGCCAACTGGATCGCCCCGCCCTCGCGCGGCATCAACAACCAGCCGGCCAACTTCGAGTACGTGCGATTCAACTGAGCCCGTCCGGGCGCCCGTTGCCGCCGATCGAGCCGTCGCCCGGAGGCCTTCGGGGCCACCGGGCAGGACGAAACCGGCCATGACCCGGGCGACCGCCACCGAGAGGAAGAGACCATGAACGCGCCCACAGAGCACGCCGACATTGCCCGCCAGCACCTGATCGACCCGGAGATCTGCATCCGCTGCAACACCTGCGAAGAGATGTGTCCGATCGACGCGATCACCCACGATTCGCTCAACTACGTGGTCAAGTTCGACGTCTGCAACTGGTGCAATGCCTGCATCGGCCCCTGCCCCACCGGCGCGATCGACAGCATCCGGAACGTCGCGCGGGACAAGCCCTACACCGTCGAGGAGCAGTTCGGCTGGGACGTGCTGCCGGAGCAGACCGACCTCGATTCGCTCGAAGTGGGTGGCGAGAACAGCCTGCCCGACGAGGTGCGCGAGATCACCGAGATCGCCACCGCGGGCCAGGGTGGACCGGCGCTGGCACCGTGGTCGGCGGCCCACCCCTACGTCAATCTTTACGCGGCGAAAAACCCGGTCGAGGCGACCGTGACCGGCAATTTCCGGTTGACCGCCGAAGACGCATCGAGCGACATCCACCACATCGTGCTCGATTTCGGCGCGACACCGTTTCCAGTGCTCGAAGGCCAGTCGCTCGGCATCATCCCGCCCGGAGCCGATGCCAACGGCAAGCCCCACCTGCTGCGCATGTACTCGATCGCCAGCCCCCGCGATGGCGAGCGACCCCACTACAACAACCTCGCACTGACCGTGAAGCGGGTCACCGAGGACCATGACGGCAAGCCGGCCCAAGGCGTCGCGTCGAACTACGTGTGCGATCTCAAGAAGGGCGACAAGGTCCAGGTCACCGGTCCCTACGGTTCGAGCTTCCTGATGCCCAACCATCCGGGCTCGTCGCTGCTGATGATCTGCACCGGCACCGGATCGGCGCCGATGCGCGCGATGACGGAGCGCAGGCGGCGGCGGCGCGACCGCAACGAGGGGGGCGAACTGGTGCTGTTCTTCGGCGCGCGCTCGCCCGAGGAGCTGCCGTACTTCGGCCCGCTGCAGAAGCTGCCGAAGGAATTCATCGACATGAATCTCGCCTTCTCGCGGGTGCCGGGCCAGCCCAAGCAGTACGTCCAGGATCTGATCCGCGAGCGCGCCGACAAGGTCTTCGAGATGCTCACCGACGACAACTGCTACATCTACATCTGCGGCCTGAAGGGCATGGAGTCCGGCGTGCTCGAGGCCTTCCGCGACATCTGCCGTGCCCAGGGCACCGACTGGGACACCCTGCGCCCGCAACTGCTCGGCAAGGCCCGTTTCCACGTCGAGACCTACTGACCCGCGTCGCTGCGCCCGCCACGGCATGCCGGGCGGGCGCGCGGACCCGGCGGCAGCGCCGCCGACAACACCGAGCAGGCAAAAACGATGAAAGACGCTGTGTTTATCTGCGATGGGGTCAGGACCCCGTTCGGCCGCTACGGCGGCAGCTTGTCCCCGCTGCGCGCCGACGACCTCGCGGCGCTGCCGGTGGCCGAACTGATGACCCGCAACGCCGGTGTCGACTGGGCTGCCGTCGACGACGTCATCTTCGGCTGTGCCAACCAGGCCGGCGAAGACAACCGCAACGTCGCCCGCATGGCGGCGCTGCTGGCCGGACTGCCGGTCGAAGTGCCGGGAACCACCATCAACCGGCTGTGCGGCTCGAGCCTGGATGCGGTGGCGACCGCGGCCCGTGCGATCAGCAGCGGCGAAGCCGGGCTGATGATCGCCGGCGGCGTCGAGAGCATGAGCCGTGCCCCCTTCGTCATCGGCAAGGCCGAATCGGCCTTCTCGCGCAGCGCGCGGATCGAGGACACGACGATCGGCTGGCGCTTCGTCAATCCCCGCATGAAGGGCCTCCACGGCATCGACTCGATGCCGGAGACGGCCGAGAACGTGGCCACCGAATTCGGCATCGCACGCGCCGACCAGGACGCCTTCGCGTTGCGCAGCCAGCAGCGCTGGGCCGCGGCGGCCGAGGCCGGTTTCTTCGCCGGCGAGATCTTCCCGGTGAGCGTACCGCGGCGCAAGGGCGAGCCCCTGGTGCTGGCCGCCGACGAGCATCCACGCCCGGATACCAGCGCCGACGGGCTCGCGCGCCTGAAGGGCGTGGTACGTGCCGACGGCTCGGTGACCGCAGGCAATGCTTCCGGCGTCAATGACGGCGCCTGCGCGCTGCTGCTGGCCTCCGAGGCCGCGGTCGAGCGATTCGGCCTGAGGCCGCGCGCACGGGTGCTCGGCGCCGCCGCGGCCGGTGTGCCGCCGCGCATCATGGGCATCGGTCCCGCGCCGGCGAGCGAGAAGCTGCTGGCGCGCCTGGGCCTGTCGATCGAGCGCTTCGACGTGATCGAGCTCAACGAAGCCTTCGCCGCCCAGGCGCTGGCGGTGACCCGTCGCCTCGGCCTCGCCGACGACGACCCTCGGGTCAATCCCAACGGCGGCGCGATTGCGATCGGACACCCGCTCGGCGCCTCGGGCGCGCGGCTGGTGCTGACCGCGATCAACCAGCTCGAAAAGAGCGGCGGCCGCCTCGGGCTGGCGACCATGTGCATCGGCGTCGGCCAGGGCATCGCGCTGGCCGTCGAACGCGTCTGAGGGAGCCCCCGATGAAACCGGAAGCGATCCAGATCATCAAGGACGAACACCTGGCGATCGCCGCCGTGATGTACTGCCTGCGCTACCTGGTGCGCCAGATGCGCGACCACGGCGAGGCGCCGAACTTCCCGTTGCTGCACGCGATCCTCGACTACGTCGTCTCCTATCCGGATCGCTGGCATCACCCGAAGGAGAACGACTATCTGTTCGCCGCGATCAAGGCGCGTACGCACGACGCCGACGCGATCATCGCCCGGCTCGAGCAGGAGCATCGCGACGGCCACCCGCAGATCGAAGATCTGAAGACCCGCCTCAACGATTTCGAACGTGCAGGCAAGGCCGTGCCGTTCTACCAGGCGGCCGACGCCTATGCGCAGAGCGAGTGGGATCACATGCGTCGCGAGGAAGACGAGTTGATGCCGCTCGCCGAGCGCGCACTGACCGCCGACGACTGGCAGCGCATCCACGAGGCCTTCCGCGCGAACGACAACCCGCTTTACGGGCTGAAGCCGAAGGACGACGCCGAGCGCCTCTATCAACGCATCCTCGCGCTCGCGCCGTCGCCGATCGGCTACGCCAGACGCTGAGTCACTGCCGTCGGATCAACCTCGAGTCGGCCACTTCGACTCTCGACTTCAAGCCTTGGCAACCGCTTGCCTGAAGTCCATGATCGCGCCGACGAGGGCCTTCGAGACTTCCGTGAATCGGTCGCCGAGGGCCGACCTGGCGCCGGCCCTGTCATTGCGCTCGACCCGGTCCACCACCTCGCCGGCGCACCGGTGGAAGTCCGCATGCTTGCCAACCAGCTGCCGGTAGCTGGCAAGGGACTCGTGCCGGGTACCCTGACGACGGATCCATTGGCCCAGTTCGCACAAGTCATCCCTGCAAACGGTGGCGCTTTCCAGGCGCTCGGTGCTGCTGCCCTCGACGAACCGGCTCAAGCGAATCTTCAATCCAATGTGGGTGGCAATGTCATTGTCGAAGTTCGACAGGCCGCCGGATCGACCGGAGGATGCGGGCGTCGGCCTCTCTTCCCCGGCGCCGGTCGATGCTTCCAGTCCGTGCAGCACCGCCTCGTACAAGCGCTCCGGCGTGACCGGCTTGCTCACGAAGTCACTCATGCCGACTTCGAAGCAGGCACGCTTGTCGCCATCAAAGGCGTTGGCGGTCATCGCCACGATCGGTGCCGCCGTGTTCAGGGAGTCGATGCGAATGATTCGGGTCGCATCGACGCCATTGAGTACCGGCATCTGCATGTCCATCAGGATCAGGTCATAGGCATGTGCCTGGGCCAAATCGACAGCTTCGTAACCATCGACGGCGCTATCAGGGTGCAGACCCGCCTGGATGAGCAGCTCCTGCGCAATGATCAGGTTGACAGGCTCGTCTTCGACGATCAGGACGCGTGCGTTTCGATGGCGAGCCTGGAGGCGCTCCTTGGCCGAAGCTTCCACCGCTTCAGGCAACGCTTGCGGTGCATCGCGGCTGCCCTTTCCGACGCGTACCGTGAACCAGAAGGTACTGCCCTTGCCCAGCTCGCTGTCCACACCGATTTCGCCGTCCATCAATTGCACCAGGCGTTTGCTGAGGGCGAGCCCAAGCCCGGTTCCACCGTATTTTCGGGTGGTCGATGCATCCGCCTGCTCGAATACCAGGAAAAGTCGCTTCTGGTCCGCCGCACTGATGCCGATGCCGGTATCCGCCACTTCGAAGCGAAGCAACATCTCCGTCAATGTCTCTTCGACGAGTCGTGCACGGACGGCCACATGTCCACAATTGGTGAATTTGACGGCATTCCCGGCAAGGTTGATCAGGATCTGACCGAGGCGCAGCGGATCTCCCAGCAGCGGCTCGCGGGCCAGCCCGTCGGGAATATCGACAGGGAATGCGAGCCCTTCGTCTGCCGCCCGCTGGCCGAGGATGTTCTTCAGATTGCCGATCACCTCGCTCAGGGTGAAGGGGATTTGCTCGAGGGGCATATGCGCCGCCTCGATCTTCGACAGATCGAGAATATCGTTGATCAGCCCGAGCAGGTGATGGGATGCGACATCGACCTTGTTCAGATAATCCTTCTGGTTCTGATCCGTGGCACGACCCAGGGCCAGGGACGTCATGCCCATGATATGGTTCATCGGGGTGCGCAGTTCGTGACTCATGTTTGCCAGAAACGCACTCTTCGCGAGGCTTGCGGCTTCGGCCTTTTCCTTGGCGGCCGCCAGTTCGCGGGTTCTTTCCTCGATCAGGTCTTCCTGTCTGGCATTGACCTGCGACAATTCGACATAGGCACGACGACGGCTGCGCAATGACCAGCCGAGCACGATCAGGAGCAGCGTCTCCACCGAGGCAAATACGATCCATTTGCCGTGCTTCTCCCACAGGGAAAGTTCGCGGTACAGGATCTCGCTGTCTGCCGGCAGGTCCGAACGGGAAATGTTCCAGCGTTTCAGTGCGCGATCGTCGAACTGATTGACCGAGGCGAAGGTATCCGGGAATGAATCGGGGCTGGCACCCGCGATAAGGTCCGCGATCATCCAGCCGACGCGTTCACCGGATATCACATAACCCCCGATGGTCCCGGTGCCCAGCAAGGAATCGTGCGTCGCGAAGACCGGCACCGAGGCCGCCGCTGAGAGTTTCTGCAGGACTTCGTAGGGCGCGGCGCGTGTTCCGGCACGGTCGTGGTTCACGACCTGATAAAGGATCACGGTGTCTCGCGAAAGCTCGGCCACGCGTGAATAGAGTTCCGAAAAGCTGAAATCCTCGCTCCAGGCCTCGTAGCTGACCCGATCCCTGAAATGCGCCTCCCAGGCAGCGCGAGCGCGCGCCAGTCGACCTGGCAACAGATTGCCGATCACCAGGAGCCGACGCGCCTGGGGTTGCAGGTCGAGGGCAACACGAATCTGTCGCTCGAAATCCTCCTTGACCGCCAGCGTTGTTTCGGTCCTCTTGCCCTCTATCGCGCCGGCATGGACAAGCAGCCGCCTGGCACCGGGGAAGAGGTCGGGGTAGCGCGATAGGAAACTGGCAGCCGGGCCGGCCTCGGTGACGATCAGGTCGAATGGGAGATCGCCGTACTTGTTGCGCAGATAATCGACGCGCCATGCGTCATCGTCATTGCCGCGGGCACGCATCGCGTCGAGCCGTTCCTCGAAAAGCGTGGGAGAGACCTCGTCTATTCGGGCGGCCAAACGCTGATTCAGCCCCGCATGCACGCGCTGCTGCCACGGCAATCGGTCTTCGAAGGACCAGAGAATCAGGACCTTGGGCTTCAGCGGCGCCGCTGCCGAGACCGCCGTCGAGGCAGCAGCGGCGGCAAGTGACAAGACAACCCCGGCAACCCATTTGAAGGTCATGTCGGAAAGGTCCAGAACGTCATCCTCATTGGAAGTGCGTACATTCGCGGGTCACTCGTCCAATCGACGGCGCGAGGCGACGGCCTGGCCAAACACCCGATATCGCTGTGCCCCCAAGACGACCGGACGCGTTCGCCAAGAATCATCGCCGTTCCTGGCGGCTGCTCGTGGCGGGGATCATACGGCAATCGACTGCGTGGCATCTCCAGGTCCTACTCGCGCCGGCTCTCGCGTGCGCCTCCCCGCAACAACGTGACCGGGCGGCTCCGGCAGCGTGTGCCACGGTGATCGCACGGCCCGGCGCGCCGAGGCTCGCCGCACTCGGCGTCGAGACCCACCCCGCGACGGCACGCGTCCCGGATCTCGAGGGTCGCATGCTCGTGCAGGTGCCGACAGCGGCGGCGCCGCGGCGTCCAGCTCAAAGCCGAGATTGGGGCCCATGCGCGGTTCGAATCCGCGGCCACGGGCACCGCGGCAAACCGCCATCAGGCGCCGCGGCCGTCTTGGCGCAACCATCGCCTGGCGATGCGGTAGAGGTCGTCAGGCACGACCGGCTTGGCGATGAAATCGTTCATGCCGGCGTCAAGGCAACGCTGCCGATCCTCGGCAAAGGCGTTGGCAGTCATCGCGATGATCGGCACCGAGCGGCAATCCGGCAGCCGCCGGATCGCGCGGGTGGCATCCAGCCCGTCGAGGCGCGGCATCTGCATGTCCATCAGGATCAGCGCGAAGGCTTGCGCGCGGCAGGATGCGACCGCCTCGATGCCATCCTCGGCCTCGGTCACGATCATATGGGCGTCTTCGAGGATGAAGCGGCCGACTTCCCGGTTGACCGGATCGTCGTCGACCAGCAGCACGCGCAGTCCGCGAAAGACGTCCTGAACCTGCTCGAGGTCGGCAATCGACTCGTCGGCCGGCTGCCCTGCTTCGACTTCCGCCTCCGTCATCGGCTCCAGAACGACCGTGAACCAGAAGCGCGAGCCGCCGCCGGAGACCGGCTCGGCGCCCACTTCGCCCCCCATCAACTGAGCCAGCTGGCGGGTGATCGCCAGCCCCAGCCCGGTGCCGCCATAGCGGCGGGTGGTGGAGTTGTCGGCCTGTTCGAAGGCATGGAAGAGGCGCTCGACCGCCGCCTTGCGGATACCGATTCCGGTGTCTTCGACCTCGAAGTGGACCTTGACCCGTCGCGACGCCTGCGAGTCCACCCTGGCACGGATCGAGATCCGCCCGCGCTCGGTGAACTTGACCGCGTTGGTGGCGAAATTGGTCAGCGCCTGGCGCAGGCGCGTGGCATCGCCCCGCAGCAAGACGGCATCACCATTCACCTCCGTCCGGATCTCGAGGCCCTTGGCCTTGGCTGCTTCGCCGATCAGCGACGCGACCTCGCCGACGACCCGTCCGATGTCGACCCGGCCCTGCTCGAGCACCAGCTTCCCGGCCTCGATCTTGGACAGATCCAGAACTGCATTGATGACGCCCAGCAGGTGGGAACCAGCGTCCGTGAGCTGCTGCAGATGATGGTGCTGCGACGCAGACAAGCCCTCCCGCTTGAGCATGTGCGCCATCCCGAACATGGCATTGAGCGGGGTCCGAATCTCGTGGCTCATGTTGGCCAGGAAGGCGCTCTTGGCCCGATTGGCCTCCTCGGCCTGTTCCTTGGCCCGCGAAAGCTCGAGCGTGCGCGCGCGAACGCGATGCTCGAGCGTCTGGCGGTACTCGTGCAGTTCTTCGAGCGCGCGCCTGGACGACGTGACGTCCTCGAACATGCCCAGCACACCGACGATCTCGCCATGGCGGTCGCGCAGCGGCACCTTCGATGTGCGCAGCCAGATCGTCCCGCCGTCGTCGGCCGGAAAAGGCTCCTCGAAGCTCAGGCGCGCCGCGCCGGAGGCGATCACCGCGGCGTCGTCGGCCCGGTAGCGGGCGGCCATGCCGGACCAGGGCATGTCGAAATCGGATTTTCCGAGAAGCGACTTCGGCGATTCGAAGCCCGCATCGCGGGCGAAGGCGCTATTGCATCCGAGATAGCGAAGTTCCCGGTCCTTCCAGAAGATTCGCACTGGCGCCGAATCGATGATCGTCAGCAGGAAGTTGTGCGATTCGGTCAGCGTGTCGCTGAGCGTCTGCAATTGCGATTCGCGGAACCTCGCCTGTCGGATCGCATCGCCCGCGGTGTGCTTCAGACCGATCACCGCCGCCGCCAGGCGTTCGAACTCGTCCGCCGGGCTTCTGTCCGGCCGGGCGGCGGCAGGCGCCAGCTGCTGCAATTCCTCAGGTCCGATTTCTTGCAGTTCGTGGGCGACCAGCAACAGGCGCCGCCGCACCACACGGTGGTAGGCGAGTGCCGTGGCCGAGGCCACCAGAAGGATCAGCAGTGCACCAATGGCGACACTGGAGAATGCCCGCTGCGCAACCTGCGAGCGATAGCGGCCGAGGTCGGTGCCGAGTACCAGCACGCCGAGGTCGTGCTGCCGGCCATCGTTCTGCAAGTGCAGCGGAAAGCGACGTTCCAGGCTGTCGCCGGGCATCGCGTCCGCACCGAGCCTGAGCTCGGGCCGCCCGGGCTCCTGCAGCACCACGCGATCGACGTCGCGCAGACTGGCCAGTGCCTGCAACTGGGTGTTGATGCGGATGTCGTCGAAGGCCCATACGCTTTCCGCCAGCGGCGGCGCGGTCGACCGCCCGATCACATCGAGCTGGGTCGACATCGCGTCCACCAGGTCGTCGTACTCGGTCCAGGCCAGAATCAGCGCGGACAGCAGCGCCATGCCGACACCCAGCAGCATCGGCCACAGCAGGAGCCGACGTGCAGTGCGGCTGCGCATTCCGATGCCTGCGCGGCCACGCCCGGAGCCGGTGGCGACCGGCAGATCCCCGAGGCTAGTCACCCGAGATCCCGGCGATGATCCTGGCGTGACTGCCGTCCGCCTTCATGGCGCGGATGCTCGCGGCGAGTTCGGGCACCAGCGCAGAATGCCGTGCATTCAGGTAGAGATACAGATCCACTTCCTTCAACGCCGGTCCGAGCGGAACGATCTGCGGCATCTGCATGCTACGGGCGAGCGCGACGCCATCCCCCCGCGTGTACAGTGCCAGGTCGATCCGCCCGGCCGCCAGCATCCTGAACAGTTGTTCCGGTTGATCGACCTTGGTCAGGGCCCTGACGCCGGATACCTTCTTTTCGAAGAGCTTCCATCCGGTGATGAAGCCGACCCGGTACGGCTCGAGACTCGTCCAGCCTTGGTCGAGCCGGATCGACGAATCCCTGGCGAAGGCAACGAAGGCGATGCGCTGGTAGGGTTCCGGTACGCGTATCAGGTTCGGATACTGCTTTTCGAGGCCCTCGACACGCAGGCCTTCGCCATCGACCTGGCCCAGGTTCGCCGACTGCAGGGAGCGTTCCGACGGCTGAATGACCAGCCGCAAGCCGAACCCGAGTCGTTGCAGCGCCTCTCGGGTGATCGCCTCGAGCACTTGTCGATCGATCGGCGTGCTGTTGCTGCTGACGGTGATCGTTTGCTGGGCATGGGCCACGCCGAGGCCGATCGCCAGAGTGGCAAGCGCCAGCGTGACGACACGACGAATCATTCAATTCTCCTGATCGTTGGGACGCGTGTGGACGTCCCGCTCCCGGGCGCGCGCCGCTCGAACAGACCGGGCGCGTCTATCGTGCGTCGACGGCCAACCGCAGCGCACCCCCCGCATGGGCGACAGGCGACCAACTTGCATCGACACCCCGTTCTCGTACGGCGCCGAAGCGGGAAGATACCGCCATCGGAATAATCCGCAGTCCGTTGCCGAACGTCGTGTCCTCGCACCTGACGGTGTCCCGATCACGTCTTGTCGACGGGGCCGACTCGCTACTGAAGATAGCGGCGCAAAGCGCCGAGACTTGACGCCGCGTAGAGCTTGGCGCCGGTGACCGCCGCACGGCACCGGGATCCCGCATCCACGCGTTTGGCGAGGGGTCGCGCGGCAATCGATGGGCCCCAGGGGCGGTTGCGGTAACTGCGGAGCAAAAGCCTGAATGCCAAGTCAGCGCTTGGCCCGTTCCGGCAGACCATCGGGCGCCGTTCTCTGCGAAGTCAATCCGGCGGGGAACATGGCCGCAGCCCGCCTACCGCCGCCCGTGATCGAATCGGGCGACCCGCATCAGTTGGTGGGGCGGGACGCCACCATGTCGTGAAGCTCGACCGGACGACGACAGGCTCGGGCCACGAAGCGTACCCGCGCAATGGCCGCACCCTTGTTTCGAGCGTGCGTACGTCTCCACGCACCGCGGAGTCCCGCCGATGGGCGCCACACGCCGGATCGGGGTGCGCCCCCGATCCGGCGGAAAGGCCGACATGTCGCGCACGATGCATCTCGGCGCGACGGGCAGTTCGATCACTGCGGCACGAGCTTCCAGAGCTGTCCGGTCACGTTGTCGCAGGTCGACATGAACGAGGCGCCGCCCAGTGTCGAAGTCGCAGCAAAGACGTTGCCCTCGAGGCACTCGTCGCGACTCTCCGCGTCCTGCGTCTGCAGTTGGAGGTAATTGCCTCGCGGATAGATCTTCCACGCCTGGCCGGTGAAGTTCCCGCAGGCGGCCATGAACGACGCGCCGCCCAACGTGGAGGTCTGGGCCACGGCATTGCCTTCCAGGCACTCGCCGCGACCTTCCGACAGCGCCGACTGCAGTTGCACGTAACCGTCGCCCAGAGGTACCAGCTTCCATAGTTGACCCGTGACATCGGAGCAGGTATCCATGAAGGCCGCGCCTTCGAGGGTCGCACCTGCCGTAAGCGAGTTACTCTCCAGGCACTCGCCTCGACTCTCGGACAACACCGTCTGCAATCGATAGTAGCCGTTCTTGATGATCTGGAAGTTCTGCGAGGACTGATCCCAGCGCACCAGCGCGTCCTGGCCGGCAGCGGGAAAATTTGTCAGCTTGTAGATTCCGCTCGCGCCCGACAGGAAATCGGTGCCGAACGTCGTGACGACGAAGTCTGCGCTGGCGAACTCGACGCCATCGTCAAACAGGCGGATCGTGTGCTGTCCATCGCTGAACAGCCCCCAGTTGAGGAGCGCTCCGAACCCGACGTTGATCCCTGCACAAGCCCCCGAGTCCTGCACGTCGCTTCGAGGAGTCCCGTACGAAATCGGATTCTCGGCCCCTCCGTCGACGGTGAATGTCAGCACACCGGCGGTGCATTTCCAGCCCGACACGAGGCTGATCCCACTGACCAGGGAGTTCTTGGCCGGATTCTCGAGAAACGATTGGGCCATTGCTCCGCTGGCGCCAAACAGGAACGCGGCGGCGAACATCAAACTCTGAACTCGTCTCAAACGCAGCTTGCTCATGGTGCCCCTCTGTCGATGGAATGAATAATTGTTACTGCTTGTTAAGCGGGAACACGATACTCCATTTCACCCGACATTTCGCTGGCACTGCAGAGATTCCAGGCAAGTTCGCCTTCGCCGCCCAGCTGAGCAGCGACTGCCCGATCGCCGCTCGCCGCTCGCCGCACGCAGGATCAAGCGGCGGGCGCGCGATCCGGCGGGCGCTGTCCGAACATGCGGACATGCGCCCTGCAATCCGTGGGCGCTCGGTCGATCGGGCCTTGCCGCATCCCGGAGGTCTTCACTTGGTGCGGCGCATCTCGCCGCTGCTCCGATTGACGATCCATTCCCAGTCGAACTGCCAGCCACAGTGGGAAATGGCAATGCTGTGGCGTGCGGTCTCGCCATGGGGCTTGCCATCACGGAGCAATTGCACGTTCAGCGAACTACCGAAGCAGTTGCCGTTGCCGAGGCGCACATTCACGCGATCGTCGCCACCGGTCAGGTAGGGCGTCAGGTCAAACGTCGCCTGCCCGCCGGACTTGCTGAAACGCTCGATGGCGTTGATCTCGACGTGCACGTCGTCGTCGATGTTCGAGGCGACCAATTGCCAGCGATAGCCATGGATCGCCGGCGGTTTCGGCGCCGGCGATTGCGCGCTGGACGACATCGCCCCCTGCTCCGGCTTGTCCGGTCCACCCGGCTGGCGCACGAACAGGCCATAGGCCAGGGCGGCCAGCGCAACCGGCAGCGCGACCATCACGGGCCAACGTCGCCTCGCGCGCTCGGGACGTGGCGGCGGAGCCACCACCGGCGAAGACGCCGGCACCGCGCGATGTCGCATCGCCTGCAGCAACTGCGTCAGTCCGGGATGATCGGCGGCGCCGTTCCACTCCGCCAGCGACACCGTCTGCTTGCGGCGGAACTCCAATGGCGGCCGCTGGCCATCGATCGAGACCGGGATCAGCACGCCCCGCTCGGCCGCCGTCGACGCCTCGCTGCGCACCCATTCCGAACCGACCGACGCCGCCGACCACAGAACGATGACGCTGCCTGCGCTGTCGAGTTCGCGCTCGATGACCTCGTCGAAGGTATGCCCGGCAACGATGTGCCGGTCCCACCAGACCGTGAGCCCTTTCGCCTCCAGCGCGCGAGCTAGGGATTCCGCCATCGCCTGGTCTTCCCTCGCATAGCTCAGGAACACGTCGCTCACGCACACCTCCCCGCAGGCGGCAGACTTGGTCGAATCCGCATTGTCGCATCGCTGGCAGCACTCAGGCCGTTTCCTGGAATACCGCCCGCGGCACCAGCAGCCAGGCCACCAGCCCGACCCAGATGCTGCAACCGGCGACGCCCCAGGACAGCGCCACGATCGGGTCGGCGAAGCTCGACCCGACCCAGCGACCGACGCCGAAGGCGAGCGCCATCATCAGGCAGCCGCTGAGTGCCGACGCGGTACCGGCGGCGCGCGGGAACGGTGACAGCGCACCGGTCTGGCCACAGGGCTGGCAGACGCCATGCGCCATCATGTACACCCAGATCGGCAGCATCAGCGCCAGCGGCGAGTGCGCGCCGCCAGTCACCACCGCGAGCAGGCCGAGGCCACCGGCCACCGCCAGCACGCCGCCGACCGCCACCGTGCGCGCCACCGCGAAGCGGTGCAGCAGGCGCCGGCACAGCACCGTTCCGCTGATGTAGGCGAGCGCATTGGACAGCAGCACCAGGCCGTATTGCTGGCGGCCGAGGCCGAACTCGCCGATGAAGACGAAGGACGAGACCGCGAGGATGACGAACAGGCCGCAATAACTGGCGGCAGCGAGCAAGGCGTACGCACGGAACACCGGATGGCCGACGATGCGACCCCAGCCGGGCAACAGGCGCGGCAGCGCCAGCGCCGCGTGATCGGGACCAGCCAGGCTTTCCTCGAATTGACGCCAGACCAGTAGCAGCAGGCCGAAGCCGAAGACGCCGGTGGCGGCCAGCGCCGCGCGCCAGCCGAACAGCTCCGCCACCAGCGCACCGAGCGGCGCGCTGACGCAGGCCAGCACGCCGAGCCCGGTCAGCGCCCGGCTCATGACGCGGGCGCCCGCCACCGGCGGGTACAGGTCGCGCACGATCGCCCGCCCGCACATGACGGGCGCACCGAGCGCCAGTCCCTGCCCGACTCTCGCCGCCACCAGCCACTCGATGCTCGGCACCAGCGTGCTGGCGAACGAGAACAGGACGTAGCCGGACAGGCCGATCAGCAGGATCGGCCGCCGTCCGAAGCGGTCGGACAACGGCCCCCAAACCAGCTGGGAACCGCCGAAGGCGAGCAGCAAGGCCGACAGCGTGAGCTGGGTCTGGGCGGCCGAACTGCCGAGGCTGGCCGAGATCGCCGGCAGAGTCGGCAGGTAGAGGTCGGTGCTGACCGGCTGGATGCCGAGCAGCAGCGACAGCACGATGACGACGCGGGCGTCGCTCACGATCGTTTTCCGCAGGCCGGCGCGGCCGCGAACGGCGCCGGCGGCGCGAGGGGGGTCGTCAGGTCTGTCATCGGCGCACACTCTACGAAAAAGGGCCGGCTCCTGCCCGGAGCCGGCTCGCCAAGCGCCGCTCGGCATGCAGACCGAGGGCGGTAAGGTGACACGATCGCGGTGTTCAGAACGTATGCGAGATGCCGGCGATCACGGCATTGGTGCTCTCGCCCGGAGAGCCGACCGTCGACAGCGCGCCCGGGTTGCCGGTGTAGGTGACGCCGTCGTCGAAGGTGAGCCGGTTGAGCACGCCATAGACCTTGGTGCGCTTCGACAGGGCATGGAGGTAGCCGAGGGTGATCGCGCGGGCGTTGTTGTCGTCGCCGCGCGGATTGAGCTTGGCCGCACCCAGATGCACCTGCCCGGCCGCGCCCACCGGTGCGATCACACCGGCCGAGAACAGCGTGTTGTCGGCGGCGGTCGAGCCGTCCGCGTCCTTCTTCGACCAGGTACCGACCAGCTTGACCACGCCGAGATCGTAGGCGGCGCCGACCAGCACTTCCTGGGTGTCGTCGGCGTCCGAGCCGGAACCGACGCTGTGGTACACGACACCCACGGCGAGCGGCCCCGCATCGTAGGTCAGGCCCAGGCCCCAGCGATCGTCGTCGGCGCGGTCGGTGCTGCCGTCGTCGCTCTGCTGCGCGTGGAAGGCGTAGATGCCCTGCACGCCGAGACCGCCGAAGCTGCCGGCATAGCGCAGCGCGTTGTCCCAGCGCGCACCGCTGCCCGGCGAGATGGTGTAGCCGCCGCCGAAGGCCAGGGTCGAGCGCGGCGCCAGGAATGGTGCGCCCTGCATGATCTGGTACTTGTAGGGGATCAGGTAGCCCGGCGCGTACTGGTAGCCGGCGCTGGCGGTGCCGAAGCCGCCCTTCAAGCCGACCCAGGACTGGCGGCTGAAGGCGCGGCCGGCGCGGTGCGGGCCACCGTCGCCGATCAGGAAGCCCTGCTCCAGGGTGAACACCACCGACAGGCCGTTGCCCAGGTCCTCGCTGCCGCGCAGGCCGAAGCGGTTGCCGGCGAGGCCGCCGTCGCGGATGAAGCCGGTGTAGGTGGCGTCGTCGGACTTGCCGTAGGCGAGCGCGGCGTCGGCCACGCCGTAGAGCGTGACTTGGGTCTGTGCCAGCGCGGGCGCGGCGAAAGTGGCGGCCAGTGACAGGCAGCAGGCCAGGTGCGTGCGGTTCATGGTGTGCAATCTCCTCGTTGGTTTGTGCTCTTGGCTGCAAGGCGACCGCCGGCCGGAGCCGACCGGGCGCTTCGCGGAGGGTGAAAGATGGTGTGGCGCGACGGTCTCTCAGATGCGCCGACGGTATCGCGACAGGGCCTCCGGCAGGGCGTCGCGCATGTGCAGCGACAAGCCCAGGGCCGCCATCTGGTGTCCGTCGCGACCGAGGATCTGCTCGGACAGCGGCAGGAATTCCCGTTCCTCGAAACGGGCATGGCCCTCGTAGCGGCTCACCAGCGCATGCACGCCATCGGCCGGCAGCGTGGCGTCGCGGCCCTTGGCAATCGCCTTCAGCGCCGGCACCAGCCGCCGCCAGGCCGCCTCGACCTCGCGATGCTCGGCGGTCAGGCGCTCGACGATCCGACGCACCTGCTCGCGCTCCTCGCCGGCCACCGCCGCCGCCATCACAGCCGGAAACAGCGACTTCTCCTCCTGGGCGTGATGCTCGACGATGACGTGGTCGAAGAAGCGCTGCAGCTCGCCGGCGATGCGCCGCGCCTCGGCCGCGGCATCGACCAACGCCGGCAGGCGGTCGAGCGCATGCAACTGGCCGACGATGCCGGCGTGGCAATCCGAGAACCGGTCGAGCGGCGCGTTGTCCTGCGCCCCCGCCGGATGATCCGGTTTCTGTTCCATATTGATCTCCAGGAGTCCGGGGCTCAGCCGAGGGTCAGGCCCGGCAGCCAGGTGGAAAGGGCGGGCACGGCCGCGATCAGGACGATGCACAGCAGCACCGCCACCAGGAACGGCACGGTGGCGCGAAACAGCGGCCCCATCCGGATGTCCGCGGCCACCATCGCGATGTAGAGGCCGGGACCGACCGGCGGCGTCACCAGCCCCATCACCGTGGCCACCGTGCACACCACGCCGAAGTGGATCGGATCGATGCCGAGCGACGTCACCACCGGCATCAGCAGTGGCACGACGACGATCAGCACGCTGATGCTCTCGAGGAACATGCCGAGCACCATCAGCGCCAAGATCACCAGCAGCAGGAAGACGAAGGGCGAATCGGTCAGGCCGGACATCAAGGCCACCAGTTCGTCGGGCACGCCCTGGAAGGCCAACGCCCAGCTCAGCACCGAGGCCGCCGCGATCAGGCCGGTGATGGTGGCGGTGCCGAGGGCCACGGTCAGCAGGATCGGTCCGAGATCCGCGAGTCGCAGCTCGCGGTAGGCAAAGCCCAGCACCAGCGCGATGATCGACGCCACCGCGCCGGATTCGGTCGGTGTCATGACGCCGGCCATGATGCCGACGATCACCACCAGCGGAATCAGCGCCGGCGCCAGGCCTTCGAACAGAATCCGGCTGCGCGGCCCGAGGTCGTGGCCGACGCCGGACGGCAGGCCCTTGCCCAGCAGGCTGGTCAGCAGGATCACGATGCCGAGGGCGCCGATGATCAGCACGCCCGGCAACACGCCGGCGATGAACAAGGGCGCGATCGGCTGCACCGCGACGACACCATAGATGATCATCAGCATCGACGGCGGGATGATCGGCCCCAGCAATCCGGCCGACACCGTGACCGCGCCGGAGAACGCTCGGTCGTAGCCCTTGCGCTCCATTTCCGGAATCATCACCTTGCTCATCACGCCGATCTGGGCCACCGCCGAACCGAGGATCGACGCCGCCATCGCATTGGTGACCAGGTTGGCGTAGGCGAGGCCGCCGGTCATGCGGCCCACCAGCACCTCGGCCACCGCCACCAGCCGCGAGGTCAGGCCGGCCTTGTTCATGATCTCGCCGACCAGCAGGAACAGCGGGATCGCCAGCAGGCCGTTGATCTCGAGCGAACCGAAGAACTGGATCGGGATCGAGTCGTACAGCACGGCCAGATCGTTGGTCTGCAGGAAGACGATGGCGCCGGCGAGGATCACGCCGAAGATCGGCAGCCCCGCGAACAGCAGCAGGAAGAAGGTCAGCAGCGCGGTCATGAGCGCACTCCGGCGAAGGCCGCCAGATGGCGCAGCAGTGCCGCGCCCTGGTGGCAGGCCATCGTCGTCGCCGCCGCCGGCAGCACCGCGTAGCTGTACCAGCGCGGCAGCTGGGTGGTGGCGGAGAGCTCGATGCGTACGTCCGGCTGAGCGATCCAGGTCCAGGAAAGCCAGGCGACGAACACCAGGATTGCGAACATCACCAACCCGAGCGCGGCAAACAAGGCGTGCCGCTTGCGCTCGGGCAGCGCCCGTGGCAGGAAGTCGATGCTGACCAGTTCGTTGGCGCGGGTCAGCAACGAGAGCCCGAACAGGCTGGTGAATACCAGGAGCTGCACCGAGATCTCCTCGGCCCAGAAGATCGGTGAGCTGAAGAAATAGCGCAGCACCACCTGGGCCATCATGATGCAGGCGATGGCCGCCGTGAGCGCGATCACGAGCACGCGCTCGAGCGCCGCCAGACCGTCGTCGGCGCGCTGGACAATCGACAGGATGCCCATCCCGAGGTCCTCCTCCGTAGGGGGTGGGTGGCCGCGGACCGATCCGTGGTCGGTCCGGGCGCGGACTGGGGTCGGCTTACAGGTCTTTCGCCTGCTGGTAGAAGGTGCCGATCAGCGGATTGCGCGCGGTGTAGGCGTCGCGCACGCCCTGGGCCACGGCGCGGAAGGCCTCGGCGTCGAAGTCGATGATCTTGGTGCCGTCGGCGCGGGCCTTCTCGAGATTGGCGGTCTCGGCGTCGATCGCAGCCTGGACGCCCCACCGCTCGGCCTCGGCAACCACCTTGCGCACGGTCTCGCGCTCGGCGTCCGAGAGCTTCGACCACCAGGCCTTCGACACCGCGATGACGCCCGGGAAGGCCATGTGGTTGGTCAGCGTCAGGTTCTCGGCCTGCTGGTAGAACTTGAGGCCGACCAGGGCGTCGAGGTCGATGTCGACCGCATCGAGCAGCTTGGTGGTCAGCGACGGCGCGATCTCGGACAACGGCATCGCCGTCGGCGCAGCGCCGATCGCCAGCCACCAGTCGTTGTAGATCGGGCTCGGAAAGGCACGGATTTTCTTGCCGGCGAGATCGGCAGGCGAGCTCACCGGTGCCAGCGACAGCACGTGGCGCATGCCGGCGAAGACGTAGCCGAGACCGACCAGTCCGCTGGCGTCGAGGCGGGCCAGCATCTCGCGCGCGGCCGGGGTGGCGGCGGCACGGGCGGCATGGGCGACGTCCTTGAAGACGTAGGGCAGCGACCAGCCGAGCAGCGACTCCTCGCGGTTGGCCAGCCCGCCGGCGGTGAAGATCGCGAACTGCACCGCGCCTGGTCGCATCAGGTTGATCACCTGGTCTTCCTTGCCGAGCTTCCTTAGCGGGCTGACGGCAATCGTCATCTTGCCGCCGGTGGCCTGGTCGAGATCGGTCGCGATCTTTTCGGCGACCTTGTGCCAGACGTGGGTCGGCGGCGTGATGTGGGCGAACTTGAGCGGTGCGGCGGCGGCGATGGTGGCACCGGCGGCCAGCGCCAGCGCGCCGACGAGCTTCAGACTGCGGGTGAGTGCGTTCATTTGGGTCTCCTGTTGTCGTTCGGTTCGGCCGGCCTGGTGCCGGCCTTGTCGTTTCTGCATGGTCGTCAGCCGGCGTCCGGCTGCTGTGCGGGTGCGGCGCGGCGGAAGGCGTCGAGCGCGCCGCAGGCGGCGTCGACCGCGGCGATGCGCGGCCAGCGCGACAGGTCCACCTGGAAGCGCCGCGCACTCTCGACCTGCGGCACCAGATAGACGTCGGCCAGGCCGGGCCGGCCACCGAAGCAGAATTCACCCCGGCGCCCGTCATCGGCCAGCATCGCCTCCAGCGCATCGAAACCGGCCGCGATCCAGGTGCCGCACCAGGCGTTGATCGCGGCTTCGTCGGCACCGAGGTAA
Source organism: Rhodocyclaceae bacterium (assembly GCA_020445765.1). Lineage (GTDB taxonomy): Bacteria > Pseudomonadota > Gammaproteobacteria > Burkholderiales > Rhodocyclaceae > Cognatazoarcus. The sequence continues at coordinate 27,803 of JAGRFY010000042.1, forward strand.
TGGCGCAGGTACTCGAGGATGCGGCGGTTGTTGATCGGGTGGATGTCGCAACCGACGATGGCGGCCATCGCCCGCACCCGCGCCCGCTCGTCCGGATCGTCCGGCAGCAGCGGCGGGGTGGGATGGCGTTCTTCGAGCCACTCGATGATTGCCGGCGACTGGATCAGCGGCAGGTCGCCATCGACCAGCACCGGCACCAGGCCCTGCGGGTTCAGCGCGCGGAACGCCTCGCCGAGATGCGCCTCGCGGCGCAGGTCGACGGCGACGTACTCGTAGGCCAGGCCCTTCAGCTCGAGCGCGATGCGCAAGCGGTGCGAGGTGCCGGAACGGAAGAAGTTGTAGAGCTTGAACATCGCCGCCGGCCTTCAGTGCTGCGCCAGGCAGTTGCCGACGTTCCAGCCGTACAGCCACTCCATCGCGTCGTAGAAGCGCTCCGGGCTGCGGCCGCGCCACAGGTCGTTGCGCACCAGGCGTTCGACCCCCTTGGCGTGGTAGATGCGGCCCATCTCCCGCGACGACAGCACGATGCGGGCGGTACGGGCGATGCGCGAGCGCTGGTAGAGGTCGAAGGCCGCTTCGAAATCGTTGTCCTTGACCCGCAGCGCCTCGCCCAGGGTCACCGCGTCCTCGAGCGCCATGCACGCGCCCTGCGCCATGTACTGGGTGGTCGGATGGGCGGCGTCGCCCAGCAGCGTGACCCGGCCGAAGGTCCAGCGGTCGATCGGCTCCCGGTCGGCGGTGGCCCAGCGCTTCCAGCTCTTCGGCAGGTCGATCAACTGATGGGCCTTCGCGCAGATGCCCTGGAAGTAGCTCTGAACCTCCTCCTTGCTGCCATCCCGTACGCCCCACTCTTCCTGCTCGCGGCTATGGAAGGTCACCACCACGTTGTACTGCTCGCCGCCGCGCAGCGGGTAATGCACCAGGTGGCAGTTGGGTCCGACCCAGATGCTGGCCGCGTTCCACTGCAGCTCCTCGGGGAAGTCGGCCTTGTCCACCACTGCGCGATACACCACGTGGCCGGTGACCCGCGCCGGATCGCCGACGAACTGCTCGCGCACCACCGACTTGACGCCATCGGCGCCGATCAGCGCACAGCCGCGGAAGGCCTTGCCGTTCTGGTCATAGACGGTGACGCCGTCGGCATCCTGCTCGATGCGCTCGACCCGGGTCGAGGTGTGGAACTCGACGCTGCCGGTCTCCTGGGCACCCTCGAGCAGCGACATATGGACGTCGACCCGATGGATCACTGCGTACGGGTTGCCGAAACGGCGGCGGAAGTTCTCGTCGGTCGGGATGCGGCCGACCTGGTATTCGTCGATCGCGTCGTGCATCACCATGTAGTCGGTGAATACCGCCCGGCTGCGGGCCTTGTCGCCGATGCCGAGGGCGTCGAAGGCGTGGAAGGCGTTGGGGCCGAGCTGGATGCCGGCACCGATCTCGCCGATCTCCGGTGCCTGCTCCAGCACCGTCACGGCAAAGCCACGTCGCACCAGGGCCAGCGCCGCCGCCAGTCCACCGATGCCGCCACCGGCAATCACCACGGGAAGTTTCTCGCTCATCGTCTCTCTCCTGTCTCTGTGTGTCGGGTTGTCAACGCGGGCCGGGCGCCCGCCTCATTCGCGCTCGCCGATGGTCAGATGGACCTCGGCGACGCCGGCCACGCGGCCCACCAGGCGGTCGCCGCTGACCACCGGGCCGACGCCTTCGGGGGTGCCGGTGTAGATCAGGTCGCCCGGCTGCAGGTGATAGAACCGCGACAGGTCAGCCAGCAGTTCGGGGATGTTCCAGATCAGCTTCGAGACGTCCGACGACTGCCGGGCCTCGCCATTGACCTCCAGCACGATCTCGCCGCTGTCGACCACCGGGCGGCCATTGGCCGGGACGATCGCCGAGCACACCGCGCTGCGTTCGAAATCCTTGCCCAGGTCCCACGGCCGCCCCTGCTCGCGGGCCACCAGCTGCAGGTCGCGGCGGGTCATGTCGAGGCCGGCGGCGTAGCCGTAGATCAGGTCGGCGGCATCGGCCTCGGCGACCCGGAAGCCGGCCTTGCCGATCGCCACCACCAGTTCCATCTCGTAGTGGTAGTTCTCGGTGCCGGTCGGATACGGCACGGTCTCGCCGGAGGCCACCAGCGTCGACGGCGTCTTGGTGAAATAGAACGGGCGCATCGTCGCCTTGTCGACCGGCCGCGCCATCTCGACGGCATGGGCGTGGTAATTGCGACCGACGCAGAAGATGCGGCCGACCGGATAGCGGGTGTCGCTGCCGACCACCGCCAGCGACGGCACGGCGGCCGGTTGGAACAGGTATTTTTCGGTCATGGGTTGTCTCTCCAGGGATCGTTCGGGATTGGTGGCTGCGCTCAACCGCGGCACTCATAGACGCCGAGCTTCTTCTGCAGCGGCGCCTCGTCGGCGATGAAGACGAAGGAAGGTCCGTCGGCGCGGTTGATCAGCGTCACAGGTGCGTAGCCCGGCGCGCAGCAGGTGTCGGCCTCGGCCAGTTCGAAGGCGGTGCCCTCGACATCGACGCCGGCCGCACCCTCGATCAGGTGGAACACCATCGCCGGCGAGCGCACCGGCAGTCGCAGGGTCTCGCCCGGGCGCAGCATCAGCGCCGAGTAGCCAAGGATGTTCTGGCAGTCGTCGCCGGTCTCGGGATTGACGTAACTGACCTGCACCGGCCGCCCGGCCGGCGCGTCGGCAGCCTGGGCCTCGAGCGCGGCGCGTACCTCCTGCCACGGGTAGCGCAGCATCGGGTAGCGTCGGCCGCTGCGACTGAACATCGGCGTCGGCAGCACGCCACCGCGGGCATAGGCACGCTCGGAAGCTTCGGCGGTGACGGTCTGCGCCTCACCTTCGGTGACGTAGGACGCCTCCATGTAATAGACGAGGGGCAGGTCGAGCACATCGAGCCACACCACCGGCGCCGTGCCGTCGTGGCCGTGCTCGTGCCACAGGCCGGTCGGCGTCAGGATCAGGTCGCCGCGGTTCATCGGGCACTTCTCGCCATCGACCGTGGTGTAGGCGCCCTCGCCCTCGACGATCATGCGCACCGCATTGGGCGTGTGGCGGTGGGCCGGCGCCCACTCGCCCGGCAGCAGCAATTGCATGCCGAGGTAGATGCTGGCGCTGGCCTGCATCTTCTCGAGTCCATGGCCAGGGTTGGCCAGCACCAGCACGCGCCGCTCCGCCTTCTCGATCGGGGTCAGCTCGCCGGCCTGCAGCAGCAGCGGCTTGAGGTCGGCATACGTCCATTGCGTCGGTCGCGTCTTCGACGCGGGACGACCGGGCGGCAGCACCGCGCGCAGGCTGGGCCACAATGGCACCAGGTTGCGTTCAGTCAGCGCCTCGCGATATGCCAGCGGCAAGTCTTCCAGGGTACCCAGGGTCTCCATCGAATCTCCTCCTTCGCACCGCCACAAACAGGCCGGCTCGGTGTTGATCTGCATCAAGGTTTTGGTGTGGCCAATGTACGAAACAGGGTTCATTCCAACTACCCATGAACTTGAATTACACTCATTCGAAATTTCGAATGTTTGCGACGATGGAATCCTGTGATCTGCGCCTGCTGAAGATCTTCGAAGAGATCCACAAGACCCGAAGCGTCACCCGCGCAGCGATCAACCTGGGCCTCGGTCAACCGGCCGTCAGCGTCGCCCTCGGCAAGCTGCGGCGCCACTACAACGACCCGCTGTTCGTGCGCACGTCGAACGGCATGGAGCCGTCGGCAGTCGGCGCCCAGGTGGCCGAACGCATCCACGACGCGATCGCCGCAATGGAACTCGCCCTTGGCCACCAGGCGCGCTTCGATCCGGCCACCGCCCGGCGCAGCTTCTCGATCGCGATGACCGACATCAGTCAGCTCGTGCTGCTGCCGGCACTGCTCGAACGACTGCGCCGCCTCGGCCCGGGCATCGTCGTCGACGTCGACACCCTGTCGGCCGAGACCGCCCGCAAGCTCGAGACTGGCGACAGCGACCTGGCGCTCGGCTTCATGCCGCAACTGGAAGCCGGCTTCTACCAGCAGGCGCTGTTCCGGCAGAACTACGTCTGCCTGGTCGGCAGCCGCCACCCGCGCGTCGGCGCCACGTTCGACCGCAGCGACTTCGAGAGCGAGGAACACGCGGTGGTCACCACCTCCGGCACCGGCCACCTGATCGTCGACGCCGAGATCGCCCGCCAGCGCATCCGCCGCCGCGTCGCGCTACGCGTGCCCAACTTTCTCGGCGCGGTATCGGTAGTCGAGGCCACCGACCTGGTGGTCACGGTGCCGGTCCGCCTCGGCGAACTGATGGTCGCCCGCGGCCAGTGCCGCGCCCACCCGGTGCCGTTCGAACGTAAGCGGTAAGCAGTCAACGT
>JAGRFY010000182.1 GCA_020445765.1 Rhodocyclaceae bacterium
GGCCTGTCGCGCGGAGCATCACGTGATCATGGACTTGAAGGCCCAGGGGCGGGTCCCCATCCACGGGCTCAACTACAAGGACCAGCCCGACGACGCCGCGCGCTGGCTGGCCGAGTGGGGCGACCCCTATACCCGCACCGGCGCGGATGTTGACGGCCGGGTGGGCATTGACTGGGGCGTCTATGGCGTGCCCGAGACCTTCGTCATCGGCCCCGACGGACGCATCGCTTACAAGCACATCGGGCCTATCACGCCCGAGTTCGTCAGCGAGCGACTGATGCCGATGGTCGAGCGCCTGCGCGCAACGGGCAAACCCTGAGGGCAAGGAGATTCAAGATGTGGACACGACGAAACGTGCTGCAGGCACTGGGCGCAGGCCTCGCCGCCGTGCCGTGGCCACTGCGCGCGGCGATGGCCGCCGAGGCGCCCGACCTCGTCCTGCGCCTCACCGCCGCCCCCGGCAGCGCCCGTATCCGGGGCGGGGGTGACACGGCGGTGCTGCGCTACACCGGCCAAGTGCTGCGCGGTCGCAGCGATGCCCTCAGGCCGTCCTCGTCCTACCTCGGCCCCACGCTTGAGCTCAGGCGCGGTGAGCGAGTGCGCATCGTTTTCCGCAATCGCCTCGCCGAGCCTTCCATCATCCACTGGCACGGCATGATCGTGCCCGAGGCCGCCGACGGCCATCCGCGCTTCGCCGTCAGCCCCGGCGGCGAATATGTCTACGACTTCACCGTGCGCAACCCCGCCGGTACTTACCTCTATCACCCCCATCCGCACGGCCTCACCGGCGGCCAGGTGTATCGCGGCCTGGCCGGGCTCTTGATCGTGCGCGAGGCGCAGGAGCGCGCCTGGGGCCTGCCGGAGCCGGAGCATGACCTCGCCCTCCTCATCCAGGACCGGCGCTTCACCGACGACAACGGCTTGGTGTTCAAGCGGATGATGATGGACGACATGAACGGCGTACTGGGCGACACCGTGCTGGTCAATGGCGTGGCCGACGCGGCGTTCCGGGTCACGCCGCGCCCGTGGCGCCTGCGCCTGGTCAACGCGTCGAATGCGCGCATCTACAAGCTCGCCTGGTCCGACGGCCGTCCGATGCGGGTGATCGCCACCGGCAACGGCCTGCTCTCCGCCGCAGAAGGCGTTCAGACGCGGCCCTACGTGGTGCTCGCGCCCTTCGAGCGCATCGAACTGCTGGAGGACTTCGGCACGCGACGACCCGGTAGCGACGTGGCGTTAGTGAGCCGTCGGTTTTCCGGCCTGGGCATGTCGAAGATGATGGACGGCATGATGGGGCGCGGCGGCTCGTCCGGGGGCATGATGCGTGGAATGATGGGCCGCGGTATCGAGGGCATGATGGGCGACATGATGGGGCCCGGCCAGGGGGAAGAACTGTCGGTCGCGCGCTTCACCGTGGCCACGCAGGCTCGCACTGCCGGTCAGGTGCTGCGGCCGCCGCCCTCCGCAAGCCCGCTCGCACAGGCCCGACACGAGCTCCACACCGGGATTGCCTTCCGCCATATGCGCGGCTTTCTCAACGGCCGACGGTTCGACATGGGCGAAGTCGCCGATGACGAACGGCTGCCCCTCGGCGAGGGTACGGCGTGGACCTTCGCCAACGACGGCGGCCCGATGTCGATGCCCCATCCGATGCACATCCACGGCGTGCGTTTCCGCGTCGTCGAGCGCAGCGCTGGCGATGCCCCCGAGGACCTGCGCGATGGACTGGTCGACACGGGCTTCAAGGACACCTTCCTGATCTTTCCCGGCGAACGCGTGCGCCTGCTGGTCGCGCCCACGGAGCCGGGCCTCTTTCTTTATCACTGCCATAACCTCGAGCACGAAGACGGCGGCATGATGCGCAACTGCCGCTTTGATGCATGCTCGCCAGCGGGCCGGACATGAGCCCGACGGGTACATGGGGCGCGGCGTGCGGACCGGCCCTGCGGGTGCTCGGCGCCTGGCTGCTGTTTTCCTTGGTGCTGCACCTTGCCTGGGAGATCGCCCAGCTTCCCTTGTACACCCTGTGGCACGACGAGAGGCCGGCGCACATCGCGTGGGCGGTGGCCCACTGCACCGCGGGCGACGGTCTGATCGCGCTGGGCGCCTACGCGGTGACGAGCGTCTCGCTGCATTCGACTAAGTGGCCTTGGGAGTCGCCCAGCCGTGGACTGGCCGTCCTGTGGGCAAGCGGACTCGCCTGGACGGCGTTCAGCGAGTGGCGTCACGTCTATGATCTCGGCTCATGGGCCTATGCCGACTCGATGCCGACGCTGGCCGGGATCGGTCTCGCGCCGCTGGCGCAATGGGTCGTCGTACCCGGATTGGCGTTGTGGTGCCTGCGCAAGTGGCATCCGGTTCGCGTGGAGGCGAGCACGAAGCCGCCGACTGGCGACGAAGGCAAGAGGATTCGATGACGGACAGCAAGCATGTGTAACGGAATGCTCGTCCCGTCATGGGACGGCACTTCGGTGCCATGGAGGAGAGCGTAGCCACTGACTGGAGGGAGATCGAAACGAAGACTGCGACAAGTCGGAATTGATCTTGCGAAGAACGTGGCCCACGGGAGCTTCGTCAGGCACTGAACTTTCACGTGCTTTCATCGATGCCCGTCCTCAAACGCCGCCGGGACGCGGAACCCCTCACGGCCGAGGGTCCCGCACGGAATCCGCCTGCGGTCGCCAGCGGGTCACCCGCTGGTTGCCGAAATCGACCGCAAAAACGCTTTCATCTGCAGCGACGGCGACCGCAATAACGTACTCGAACCGACCCCGCCCCTCTCCTCTGGATCCGAACTGCGTCAAGAACGTCCCGTCGGCCGAGAACTTCTGCACCCGGTGATTATAAAAATCCGCGGCGAAAAGCTGACCCCTGCCATCGACCGCCAGGCTGGTCACCGTGGCGAACCAGCCCGGGAACGGCCCAAAGACATTCATCGCCAAGGGCCCGCCCCATTTGTGCGAGAAGGCGCCGTCCGCAGCGAACGCCTGGATTCGGTCGTTATAGCCATCGGCGACGAATACCGTGCCGTCGGTGCCGACCGCGACGTCGGTCGGATAGTTGAATTGGCCCGCGCCGATGCCGATCACGCCGGTCCTCCCCCACTGGCGCACGAAGCTGCCGTCGGCCTTCAACTGCTGGACCCGCTGATTGTAGAAATCGGCGACGATCAGATCGCCGTTCGCTGCCAGCGCCACGCCGCCGGGCGCGTTGAACTGCCCTGGACCCGAACCCGGCCCGCCGATAATCGCGCGAGGCGTGCCGTCAAGACCGAACACCTGGATGCGGTCGTTGACGTACTCGGCGACGTAAAGCCGTCCGTCTCGCACCGCCAGATTCATTGGCCGGCCCAATTGGCCTGGCGCCGCACCAGCGCTTCCGAACTGACGCTTGAAACGGCCTTGTAGATCGAAGACCTGGATGCGGTCGTTGCGAGAGTCGGCGACGAAGACCTCCTCGCCGGCGACGGCGATCCCCGTCGGATCGTCGAACTGGCCCGGCGCATGGCCTTTGCCACCCCATGCGCCAACGAAGGTGTAGGGCGGCTCCTTGGGCGACGGGATGAATGCCAGCCAGATGACCGCGGCAAGAAACCCCAGTGCGATGCCAATCCTCGCGCCGAGCCTGATCAGGAAGCGAAGTTTCATCGCCCGACGAGCATCAGAAGTTAACCCGGAAGCCAGCGCTCAGGCCGAAGTCATATCCAAGGGCGGTGCCGTTCAGGTCCTGCAGCAGCGGAATCTGCACGCCTGCCTCGACGATCCATTTCCGGGTGACGTACTGCAGCCCGGGCGAAACAAATAGCGTCGTGCCACCCGAATTGAGGTCCCGCGTAACGCCGACACGGTCTCGGGCCGCATGAATGAGATTGGCCTCCAGCACACCATAGACGAACGCCGGGACGCCGCCGGCCAGACGGCGTGGCCACAGCCGGTACTGCAGCGAGCCGTCGAAGCGCACGACGTCGCCTGCGCGAAAGCCATTGGCCTCGCCATTGGTCCGGTAGCTCAGCTGGCCGTCCAACTGGAAGTCGAGCGTTTGCCATGTGCTCACCGCGCCGGCAAGAAGATCCCACGCGCCGGAGCCCGGTTGCAGCGACGGCGGCAGTCGGGCCAGGCGGTCGCGCGCCTCGTCGGATCCGGTCGGCGCCTTGACCACAAGAAACGGCGCCACGCGTAATGTTCGCCCCGGCGAGTTGCGCTCGTATGCGGTGTAACGCGCCATCAGGCTGAGGTCGCCGAAACCCTGTGTGCCACGCTCGAGGTTCTGTCCAGCGCTTCGCAACTCCAGGCGCCTGTCAAACCAGGGCAAGAGGCCGAATACGGCCAGGTCGCGGCTCACGCCATAGCCGAGCACCGACACCACGCCTGCGAGGCGAAGATCGCGCCGCGCCGCCGTGGCATCGTCCGCAATCTTGCGGTAGATCACCTGCTCGCGCAGCACCCAGCCGCCCTGATGCACTGGCAGCGCGGTGTTGAAGGTGATCGGCGCACCCCAGGCCGTGGCGCCTGCAAGGCACAGGGCAGCCAGCCCGGTGGCGATTACTGCCCTCACTTCGCCCCCGCCCCGGCCCCGTTTGCTGCGGCTTGACCGAGCGCCTCGAAGCCGCGCAGGCTGAAGCCTGCTTCCTGAACCGCACGCGTGGCGCTGGCCTCGTCCATCGTCGCGCCGTCGGCCATCGTCGCGGTGACCGTACCCGCCGCGATATCGGTTTCAACGCGCGCCACGCCAGCAATCGCGCCGAGCTTCTTCTCGATGCCATAGGCACAGAAAGGACACGCCAATCCGTCCACTTGAATCCGGTAGGCGGTTTGCGCCAACGCATTTGATGCGAACAAGGCCAGCCCCAGAGTGACGGCGATGCGCCGTCCGATCAACTTTCCATTCAACACGTCGCCGCTCCTGAGAGTCATTACAAACGATAGACCGCGAACACGGCGCAAAGCTCGGGCCCAAGCCCGTTGCGCGATCTGGCGCTACCCAGCGCAACACGAGAGCCGTGTCACGTCCTTTGAAAAGGTCTGCGCCGCCAGCTTGAGCCCCTCGACCATGGTGAGATAGGGGAACAACTGGTCGGCCAGTTCCTGCACCGTCATGCGATGGCGAATCGCCAGCGCAGCCGCCTGGATCAGCTCGCCGGCTTCCGCCGCGACCGCCTGCACGCCGATGATTCGCCCGCTTGATTGTTCGATGACCAGCTTGATGAAACCGCGGGTATCGAAGTTGGCCAGCGCCCGCGGGACATTGTCGAGCGTGAGCGTTCGGCTGTCGGTCGCGATGCCGTCGCGCTGCGCCTGTGCTTCGCTATGGCCGACCGTGGCCACCTGAGGGTCGGTGAACACCACCGCCGGCATCGCCGTCAGCTCAAGGGTCGCGTCCCCGCCGGTCATGTTGATCGCTGCGCGCGTGCCCGCGGCGGCCGCGACGTAAACTAATTGCGGCTGATCCGTGCAGTCGCCTGCGGCGTAGATCGTCGGGTTGCTAGTGCGCATGCCCTTGTCGACGGTGATGGCGCCCCGGGTATTCACCCGGACCCCAGCCGCTTCCAGCGCCAGGTCCCCCGTATTGGGGATCCGTCCGGTGGCGACGAGCAGCTTGTCGGCCCGCAGTTCCGCGTCTTCGGTGTTGAGCACGAACTCGCCATTTGCGTACGCGACGCGGCGCGCTTGTGTGTGCTCGAGCACCTCGATTCCCTCGTCGCGGAATGCCGCGGTGATCGCCTCGCCGATGGCGGGATCTTCACGCAGCAAGAGCGTACTGCGCGCGAGGATCGTGACGCGGCTGCCAAGTCGGGCGAATGCCTGCGCCAACTCCAGGGCCACCACCGACGAGCCGATCACGGCCAGGCACGCGGGTATGCTCGCGCTGACCAGGGCTTCGGTGGATCTCCAGTAGGGTGTGTCCTGCAGGCCGCTGATTTGCGGAATCCCTGGCCGGGCACCGGTTGCCACCAGGCAGCGATCGAACGACACCCGGCGCTCTCCACCATCGTTCATGCGCACGACCAAATGCTGGCTGTCCTCGAAGCGAGCATCGCCACGCAGCACCGCAATGGCCGGATGGCTCTCGATGATGCGCTCGTACTTGGCCAGGCGAAGTTCATCAACCCGCGCCTGCTGCTGGGCCACCAGCTTGCTGCGCTCGATGAGCGGCGAGTTCGCCGAGATGCCTTCGTCGAAGGGGCTCTGTCGACGCAGATGAGCCGTGTGGGCGGCGCGAATCATGATCTTGGACGGCACGCAGCCGGTGTTCACGCAAGTGCCGCCGATGGTCCCTCGCTCTACCAGCGTGACGCGCGCGCCCTGCTCGACCGCCTTCAGCGCCGCGGCCATGGCGGCGCCTCCGCTGCCGATCACGGCGACATGCAAACCGCTCTCGGGCACTGCACGCGCCGTTCCTACCTGCGTAGCGCACGATGAGCCGCTCTTGCCGATCGGATCGAGTTGGTTCATCTCTTCGCCTCGCTTGCACCCGGTGCACGGCAGGCATCGGCCCGGCGCCTGCGCAGGACTGCGTAAACAGTCAATCCGATGAACATCGCCAGCGTGGGTAACAGCACATAGTCGAGATAGCCGGCAAGTGCCGACAGGCCGAGCACTGCGAGCAGGATCACCAGCACCGGCGTAAAGCAGCACAGCGCGACGATGAGGGTGCCAACTACGCTGACCTTGACCAGTTTTGCCGGGTCTTGCATCTCAGGGCTTCGTGGTCGACGGATAACCCGCGTTGGTGGTCGCCTGGATCAGCGCCTCGGCGCTCGCCTTGGCGTCATCGAAGGTGACGACGGCCTCGCGCTGCTCGAAGCGGACCTGAGTCTCGCTGACACCGTCAACTTTCATCAGGGCCTTCTTGACGGTAATCGGGCAGACCGGGCAGTTCATGCCGGGCACCGACAGCGTGACGGTCTGCGGCGCCGCCCACAAGGGTGAGGCGAAGACAGCAATCGTGGCCAGCACGGCGAGTCTCTTCATGGCGTTTTCCTCCTAGTAGAACCACGGCGCGATCAACGGAAATCCGAGGGCGAGGATGACCAGCGCCACCACAATCCAGAACAGCACCTTGTAGCTTCGCCTGACCGAGGGCAGCGCACAGACCTGCCCCGGCGTGCAATCGGCGGCAGGCCGCCAGATGCGCCGGTACGCAAAGAACAGCGCAACCACCGCCGCGCCAATGAACACGGGCTGGTAGGGTTCGAGGACCGTCAGGTTACTGATCCACGCCCCGGAAACGCCGAGCGTAATCAGCACCAGAGGGCCGAGGCAGCAGGTGGAGGCCAGGATGGCAGCCAGGCCACCGGTCAGCAGCGCACCGCGTCCGCTGCCAGCCCGAGATTCGGGTGGGAAATCCGCTTTCATGGATTAAGCTTAGCTCCGTACTCAAGTACGGAGTCAAGCACCATGAACGAACCTGCAGACGCCATGACCATCGGCGTCCTGGCCGAGGCCGCCGGGGTCAACGTCGAGACGATCCGCTTCTACCAGCGCAAGAAGCTCATGCGCGAGCCCGACCGGCCTCCGGGCGGCATCCGTCGCTACGGGGAACCGGATCTGGCGCGCGTGCGCTTCATCAAGTCCGCACAGCGGCTGGGCTTCAGCCTGGACGAGGTCGCGGACTTACTGAAGCTTGAAGACGGATCGCACTGCACCGAGGCCCGCGCGCAAGCCGAGCGCAAACTGGCCGATGTGCGCGCCCGCCTGACCGACCTGCGCCGCATCGAAGGCGTGCTGCAGGATCTGGTGCAGCGCTGCTGCGCCGCGGATGGCGAAGTGCGCTGTCCGATGATCCGGGCGCTACAGGGGGCATGACGATGGAGCTGATGAAAGTTGCCGTCTTGTTTGCCATCACGGCGGTCGCCGAAATCGTCGGCTGCTACTTGCCCTGGCTCGTCATCAGGCAGCATGAGTCCGCCTGGCTGTTGATACCGGCTGCGGTATCGCTGGGGCTGTTTGCGTGGCTGCTGACGCTGCACCCGACGGCCGCGGGGCGAACCTATGCCGCCTACGGTGGGATGTACATCGCCGTGGCGCTGGTGTGGCTGCATTTCGTCGATGGCGTGGCGCTGACCCGCTGGGATGTCGCAGGCGCAGGCATCGCCCTGGCCGGCATGGCGGTCATCGCCCTGCAGCCTTCGACTGCAGCCTGATTGCCGGCCGGCATCGGTTCTCGATCACCTCGGTCTCTGCGATCATTCCCCAGATGCCGCAATGGGATTCGCACCCATAGACGGTCCAATTTACTGCGCTGTCCTGAGCGTCACCACGGCTCGCAGCCCGCCAGTAGCGCGGAGCGCTCGAGCCTCAGTTGGCCGTCATAGGCGCGGACGATGTCATACACGATGGTCAGTCCGATGCCGTGGCCGGCGACGGCTTCGTCGGCGCCAACACCCGGGCCGCAACCAGCAAGAAGCAAACTCCCGTCAACGGCAAAACGTCAGCAAAACGTCATGCTAACGAGTGGTTTATGACAATGGTGGAATGACAAGTCTGGGTTATCAGGCTCTCAGACAAGAAACAGGCACACCGAAGTGAGCTAAGTCCTTGCTTATTTGAGGATAGAACCGGAATCGAACCGATGTCCGCGGCTTTGCAGGCCGTTGTACTTTGTTGTAAACAAGGGATCATCCGCTCCTGCCGCTCCGCTTGCCACTCGCATTAAGAGAACGCTGCATCCGAAGGCGCATTGTTTGGACGATCAGACGTCGCCGGTATCGGAAGGTCCGTGCCCGGCGCTCCGGTCCGTGCTGAGCACTCCGGCGGGATCGTAAATCTGCAGGAAGTCGTCTTCGCTCAGCATTTCGTTAAAGAGGACCAGGTTGACGCCCCCCGGAGCAAGGCTTGACGCGAAGAGGATCCCCTTTGCACCTGCAGCAAGCACTTCATCCGCGAGGACCCAACTGGGCGGCTCAATGCGTTCATTGAACCAGAGCGCTCGCCAATCGCAATGAAACTCCTCCCACAGCGCCGACCACTTGTCCGCAGCGTACCCCTGTCCAAAGTCGACGACCGGGGCGACGCGCACTGTGTAGCTCACCAGCATCCCAGGTGGCATGAGCGGCGAAAGCTGCTGGTACTCGCGGACTGCCGTTTCGGGCTCCAGGGCAAGGTAGAGTGCAGGCGTACCGGGCCGGTTCGCCCGACCGCCATGGGCCGCAGCCCCTGCGCCGCTCGTCGGTGCAGTGGCCCATCGAGGCGCGTGCATTCGGTAGGCGGTAATCGGACCCAGTTCGGTCAGGATCACCCCGCGGCACCAGCCTCGATCGAAGCCAGATAGCGCAGTAGGTCATCGGTGCGCCCTTCCGATACCAGCCGCTCGGCAGTCCTATAGTCGAACACGGATAGCGGCTCATTCCGGTACCAGAACAGCGCATTGTCCAAGTTGCCGTTCAGATCGGTCGCGGCCTTGATGACGCGCAGGGCCTCCCGAAGAAAATCCTGTACGCCACGCGAACCCGGCGCACGCGTAATCGTGTTGCGGTGAACATGGGCCTGCTCAGCCAGCGTCTGCAGGTCGATATGCATCGCCTGGCTGAAACGCTTGGGCGAGAGCAGCGGCGCGACTGTATCTGGGTCCTTGAGGAAGTCGACGAAGTGCTGATACGTCCCACGCGGTGCCGGTGCATCACGCACTGCTGCATCTGACATTCATGCCTCCTGACGTATTCTGGAACTATATATGCACTATTTAAGCACTCTAAACGCAGCAAGGCAACGATAGACGTGTGCGGAATCGCTTTCGCCTGAGCACGCCAATCGCTTGCCGCACCGGTCAGCAGATCATCGCCGTATTGGTCCGTGCGGCGCTAAACTGAGCACTTTCGCGTTGGCGGGAAGAGCGGTGCGAAATGCGCGGTAGCAC
>JAGRFY010000183.1 GCA_020445765.1 Rhodocyclaceae bacterium
TGTACCGCCTGAAGCAAGTGAGATCGAGGGACGCCAAGTCGAAAACCTCAGGCAGCACCGGAGAAGCTGGCCAAGGGAACGATCAACTGCTTCGGCTGTCCGCCATATATCTCGAAGCCATGGTGCCGGTAGAACGCAACAGCCGCATCGTCCTTGGCATCCACGACAAGAGCAAAGACGGCGACCTCGGAGCGCAGCGCGCGCAGAGCCGCGTCCGCGAGAAGCGCGGCGCCAAGCTTGCGCCCCTGAAACGACTGGTCGATCGCCAGGCGTCCAACCCTGGCGACCGGGACCGATGGATACCTTGGTAGTCGCTTCGACAGGCTCGCGGGCAAGTCGGTCAGCGGCACGCTGCCCGCGGCCAGGGTGTAGTAGCCGGCGACGGTGTTGGTCTCATGCTGGACTGCGACATAGCACGCACTGGCACGACGGCGTGCATCCTGAGTCGCCTGCGTTCGGAAGTACCCATCCAGCGCTGCGACGCCGCACTTGAATCGGGTTCGATCGTGCTGCGCACCCAGGACCTCGAGTCGAAAGTCTCCGGTCACTTCGATTCACGAACGAGCCGCCTGTGTGCCTGAAGGGCTCGCTTCATGGCTGGCGCCAGCGGCGGCGGGTTCAACAACGCCTCGGTAAAGCGCTGCTGATCGTCGACCGACAGGCGGATGATTTGCGCTTCCTCGATCGTCCGGTGAGCGTCTTTCAGGGCGGCAGCAACCAGAAAGTCACTGAGGCTGCGGCCCTGGATTTCGGCGGCGCGGCGAACAACGGCCAGAGCTTCCGGTGCAATGCGCGCTTCGACGCGCGCAGTTCGACTGGAGTCGGTGATAGGCAACATTGCGAGGTCTCCTTCAGACGCAATGTACGTTGAAACACCGTACACTGTCAATGAAGTTTCAGTCGAGCGGCAGCAAAGCTGCCGGTCGTGAGCGACCGGACATGGCCGAGGACTGCCGCAAGCCGACAGCCCGCACACCTGCCCTTCAAGTCAGGGGGTGCCGGCACGAAGGTGGTGCCCGCGCAACAGCCCGGCGCGCCGATTGACTGGTGTCGGGCCGCGCCGCGAACGGGCATTCCCGGCCATGAGCAGCCGCCGGCGAACCGCAGCATTGGTGCTGCCCGTGGCGTGCGTCAGCCTGTCATCAACGCCTTCAGACTGCCGATGAAGGCCGCGTCGTCCTGGGCCTTTCGATCATCGAGCAGGCGCTGGGCGTCTGCTCCGGCGCGATAGCGAAGGCGGTCCTCGGCGTCGTTGACCGCAGCCCACACCACCTCGGCGACAACCTCGGGCGGAGACGGATCGCTGGCCAGCTTGCCGAACAGTCGCCCCATCGCCTCGACCGTGGGAGCGTAGTCGGACAGACGCTCGTCCATCGCGAAGTCGAACGAGCGGCCGCCGAAGTCCGTCTTGATCATGCCGGGTTCCACGAGCCGCACCCGGATGCCCAGCGGCTCGAGTTCGTAGTGCAACGCCTCGGACAGCCCCTCCACGGCGAACTTGGTCCCGTGATAGAGCGTGCCGAGCGGGAACGTGATCTGCCCACCGATCGACGAGATGTTGACGATCGTGCCCGACCGGTTCGCCCGCATGTGCGGCAGCACGGCCTTCGTCACGGCCAGCAGGCCGATGACGTTGGTGTCGAACTGCCGGCGGATGCGCTCGGTCGAAAAGGCCTCGAGCGGGCCATACGCGCCGTAGCCGGCATTGTTCAGCAGCACGTCGATCGGGCCGAAACGATCCACGGCCGTGGCGATGGCGGCATCGATCGTCGACGCGTCGGTCACATCAAGACGGGTGACCGTAACCCGGTCCAATTGTTCGAGGTCACGTCCGGCCGACGGGTCACGCATCGTGGCGACCACGTTCCAGCCCTCGGACTGAAAGCGCAGCGCCGTGGCCTTGCCGATACCCGAAGAGGCGCCGGTGATCAGGATGGTCTTCATGCGCGGGTTCCCATCAAGCGTTCAAGGCGAGCATCTGCTCGATGCCGAAATTCGTCATGACGGTGCGGGTCACGTCGTGCAGCGCCTGGTTGTAGCGCTCGATCTCGGGTCCGACTCCCGTGTGGTCGACGACCGTGCGAAACGGCTTCTTCCCGAACGGCGTGTCCAGCAGGGCCACGACCGCCTCGGCGATGCGCTGCGGCCGCTGCGCCGGGATGGACTCGAGCATCTGCGCCAGACCTTGCGCCGATATCCCGGGCACCTGGGCGAATTCGCCGTACTGGGCTTCCCGCGCGGGATCGTCTGGCGCCATCATGCCCTCGAAGAAGGCCGTCGGCATCGCGCCGGGCTCGACGATGCACGACTCGATGCCGAAGCCCGACAACTCCGTCCGGTAGCACTCCGCGATCGCCTCCAGCGCCCACTTGGACGCCGAATAGGTGCCGTAGAACGGCATCGCGATCCGGCCGATCAGGCTGGAGGTGTAGAGCACCGTGCCGCGCCCCTGCGCGCGCAAGGTCGGCAGGGCTGCGCGCATGACGCGCTGAACGCCCATGACATTGACGTCGAAGACCCGTGCCATCTGCTCGGCCGACATCAACTCCTGGATGCCGTAGGACCCGATGCCCGCGTTGTTGAACAGCACATCCAGGCCACCGAGCAGCGTCACGGCCTGCGCCACACCCCGGTCCGAGCTGGCTGCGTCCGTCACGTCCATCTCGACCAGGTGCGCCCCTGCGGACTCCAGCCTGGCCACGGCCGACGCGTTCTTGCCGCCTCGGCGGCGCACGCTGCCGGCAACCGCGTGTCCCCTGTTCAGAAGTGCCAGTGCCGTCGGCAGACCGAAGCCGCCCGCAACGCCCGTGATGAAGATCTTCTCCATGGTGTTCGCCCTTGCCAATCGATGTTTCGACATTACGTGGGCAAGCTCGAACATTCATTCCTGATCCGCCTCTTTTCTTGCCTGATCCTCCGGTTTCCAGAAGCATCAGCCAAGCTGACCAGATGCTTGTGCTACACCCTTGCGTGAGGGGAAATCCGTGGCCGCTCAGATGCTGTTGGACCAGGTGTGCGCGCTGCTGGACCAGGCAAGCGTGGTCCAGGGCGCATTCGCCCATGCGCCGAGCGGCGTGCACATGCTGCGGTGCTCCGCGACGACCGGGCAGGACGCCACCGTCTATCGCCCACTGTTGTGCCTCGTGCTGCAGGGCGCCAAGGAGGTCGGTACTCAGGCCAAGACCCTGAGGGTGGGCGATGGTCAGTCGCTTCTCGTGAGTCATGCACTGCCTGTCGTCTCGCGCATCACCGAGGCGGCGCGGGACCGCCCCTACGTCGCGCTGGTGTTGCCGCTCGACATGGACCTCTTGCGCGCGCTCGCCCCGGACGTGACCGCGGCGCTGGGTGCCAGCGCACAGGATGCGTTCTCGATTTCGCTGTGCGCCACTGACCCGGAGATGGAGGACGCGCTCCTACGCTACCTGCGGCAATGCGAGCGCGAAGACGCCCATCGCCTGCTGGCGCCGATCACGCGCCGCGAGATCCACGCGCGCCTGTTGATGGGGCCGCACGCCGAACCGCTGCAGAAGTTGCTCTGGCATGAGACCTCGGCGAGCCGGATCTTCCAGGCCACACGCGCCATTCAGTCCGACCTCTCGCGCCCGTTGGCCGTCGGCGACCTCGCCCGGCGGGCGGCCATGAGCAGCTCCGCCTTCTTCGAGCACTTCAAGGCCGTCACAGGGACTTCGCCGCTGCAGTACCAGAAGGAACTCCGACTTCTGCATGCCCGCGATGCCTTGCGCAGCTCGAACGAGAAGGTCTCCGACATCGCCTTCCGCGTGGGCTACGAAAGTGCGTCCCAGTTTTCACGGGAGTACACCCGCAAGTTCGGGCGGCCGCCCAAGGTTGACCGTAATCGCGGCGCTGCCGCTTAGGCTGCGCGGCGCTTCAACGAGGCTCAGGACGCCCATTCTCTTAACGCATCGGAACAGCAGCTTTACATGGTTCCGATCGGGCCCGCAGGCGGTGCCCGCCGACATTCGCCGGTCAAATCCGAGCGACAGCAACCAGTCTACGGAGCCGCCACCCGAGGCGAGACTGCAAGCCCTGCCCTCGCGCATGGCCATCGGCAGCGACTGCAGCCCGCGCGCGATGCCACGGCGGCCGCAGGCGTGACCTACCATCACGCCCGTCATGACCCAACCGATCTCCACCGCGGCGTTGCTGCAGGCCGACCTCTCGCGCCACTCACCGATGATGGCGCAGTACCTGAGCC
>JAGRFY010000184.1 GCA_020445765.1 Rhodocyclaceae bacterium
GACCGCTTTCAGGTCGGCCGCGACAGCGGTCTCGCCCGCCGCGCCGATCAGCGCCAGATAGTCCGGAAGCATCTCAGTGAGATAACCCCAGGGATCTTCGAGCTGCCTTCGGAAAAGGGACCGGCCCAGTTCGGCGGGGTCGGGCCGCAAGGCCTCGCACACGCTCAGATGCACGCGATGCAGTTCCCGAAGCGATTCCTCGAGCTCGCATGAGGTCTCGTCGAACAATTCGACGGCCTTCTCGGCCTCCACGATCGCTTCCTCGATGAGCTCGATGGGCATCGGATCTTCGTCGGCAATTCGATGGCCAAATAGCAGGGCGAGATCTTCAACGCTGCGCACAAAGTGGTGCTCATCGCCCCAGCCCCAGTCATCGTGGGGCTGCAGGCTCTTGCGAACGGTCTTGCGCAAATCGTGAAGGGGAGGCCTTCGCGCAGCGGTTGCCCGGAGATGCAGGCGCGCCTGCAAGTCCGGGTCGTTGGCCGCCGCATCGAGTAGCAATGCTCGAAGCTGGGTCGCGTCGACGGTGTCGAGGTAATCTGGGATCGGGTCTTTCATTTGAGAGGAGAAGTGGGGGAGGTGCTGCAGGCGCTTTACGATTGCGAAGTTGTCGACCGTCAGTGCGCTCGGTGATTGTAGGATTCGTCGCGATGGTCGGCCTCCGGCGACGGGTGTGCATGTACATGGGCGCTTACCGTCGAGGACCCGTCCCGAGCGCCAGCTCAATCTCGCGTGCCGATCCTGTCCAGCGCGATCGCTTGTGCGGGAAAGGCCCTCAAGAGCTTGCGATCCATCGTCACGAGCTTGACACCAAGGCTCATCGCAAGGGCAACGAACTCGCAATCGTAGCCCGAGCAGTTGCTGTCGCGCACCAGCTCGAGCACGTGCAGCGAATCCACCTCTCGCTCATCGCCCCGCAGTAGGTCTTCGGCTTCCGACTGCATCGCCAGCGCTTGCTCGAAACTGAGGGCGCCGCGCCTGAAGTAGCCGGCCAGGATGTTGCGGAACTCGCTTCGCCAAAGCAAGGGGGCAAACCACTCGGCATCGCGCTCGAACAATCCTTCGGCATGCTTGGTGAACTCCGTCGGTAGATAGAGTTAGGCTAGGACATTCGAGTCCACGACGATCATGGGCGCCACTCGCGCTTCATCGCGTCGATCTCCTCTGTCGGAAAACGCTCGCTGCTCAGTGCAGCGCGCAATTCTCTGGCACTGGCAAGTCGCTCGGCAGGATCTGTCCGCATCGGAATCAGGATCGACTCCAGGCAGACGATTGCCTCGCTGTTGAGGCTCCGGCGATGGGATGCGGCGGACCTCTTCAAACGATCGTAGAGGTCGTCGGGGATGTTCTTCAGGGTGAGCGTCGTCGGCATGGTTAGCTCCGGAGTAGAAACCATTCTGGTTTCCAAGCGGTTTCAATGCGAACTTCCCTCGATTGCGGATCTAAGGAGCAGGGGACGTCTTGCGCCGCGTTGTCGATGGGGGGCGATAGGGATATGATTGGACTTGATTAAAACTGATTGGACGGCTCCGCATGGCTGAAACCGGAACGAAGGTACTGACGGCGCACGTTCCCTTGCCGCTGGCCGAGAAGGTGGACCAGTTGGCTGCGCGCCTGGAGCGATCCCGGGGTTGGATCATGAAGCAGGCGCTCTCGGCCTGGGTCGAGCAGGAGGAGGAGAGAAGTCGGCTCACTCGCGAGGCCCTTGCCGATGTCGATGCCGGCCAGGTCATCGACCATCAGTCGGTTCAGGCCTGGGCCGATAGCCTGGGAACCGAAGAACCGCTTCCGCCGCCGCGGTGATGGACGTCAGGTGGACCCGCAAGGCGTCAGCCGATCTTGTTCGCCTGTACGAATTTTTGGCGTCAGCGAACAGGCCGGCTGCAGTCCGAACGGTCAAGGCCCTTACCGCGGCACCGGGCGGCTTGCCTGCGCACCCGCGCATCGGAGAGCGTCTCGAGGAGTTCGACCCACGGGAGGTTCGGCGACTACTCGTCGGGCAATACGAAATCCGCTATGAGATCCAGCAATCCACAACGATCTACATCCTTCGGCTCTGGCATACGCGTGAAAGCAGATAGTGGCGTTCGGGCGCATGGCGGCGAAGAGGGCATCCAGATCCAGAGGCTCAAGCTTGGCGTGCTGCGGGTGTCTGATCAAGAGGGCAACGTGCTTGACGTCCTCGTCCAGAAGACGCGCGACAAGGCCGCTGCATAGCGCTTTTGCAAGAAGCTTCTACACCAGCCGAATGCGCACCTCGTGTGGTGGTGACGGATGGGCTGGTGAGATACCGCGACACCTGCAGCCGCCTTGGCAGCGGAGCAACTCACATCCGTGAGAAAAGGCAAACAACCGCGCGGAAAACTCTCATCGGCCGTCACGAGTAAGGGGACGGAAGAAGATGCGATTCATCCCCATGCGCAGCGCTTTCTGTCGATCTTCGACGTGATCAACGATTTGTTCAACTGCGCCCGTCACGTACCGAATGCCGAACACCATGGTCTGTTGCTTGCAGGTCGGTTTGCGGCTCGGAGTGAGGTCACTGGAGTCGCGGCTGAGGCGGCGTGAAGCAGGGCAGGCTGGCCGAAGGCGACAGCCTTCCCCCAACTTTTCAGTACCCGGTGCCTCGCAGCCGAGATGCCATGGCGGCCATGTGAATGACATGACTCCGGTTGCGATTGCATTCGTGCTAGTTCGGACGGGCTAGTGTCCCGCGACACTTGATCCGATAGTCTTCGAAGCTCCCAAGTCAGCAATCGCACAGGAGTGGGTGACAATGCAACTGGCACTGGCAGATGTCATTCAGCCATGCGATTGGACTAAATGGTGGGGCAGAGTCATGGCCGCGGCGGCGGTGGGCGGTCTGTGGCGGGGCGGCGCAGCGAGTTTCGGACGCCACCCTGGCGAGGCTGTCTCGAACGAGCCGCACAAGGTGTGAAGGCGTCATGGCAGCGCAGATTGCCGCGCCTTGCTCCACTGGGCGGTGGGCTGTTCCTGGCCGGTATCGTGTTCTGGGGCGGCTTCAACTGGGTCATCGATCTGAGCAATACGCAGGCCTTCTGCGTGTCGTGCCACGTCATGCGCTCGACGGTCTATCCCGAATTCGAGCGCAGCTCTCATTTTGCCAATCGCAGCGGCGTACGCGCCGCATGCCCGGACTGCCATGTGCCGAGGCCGTGGCTCGACAAGATGTTGCGCAAGGCCGCGGCGACCAACGAAATAGTTCACTGGCTACTCGGCTCGATCGACACGCCGGAGAAGTTCTCCGCCCGACGGATCGTCCTGGCCCGCGAAGTATGGGCGGGCATGAAGGCCGGAGACTCGCGGGAATGCCGCGCCTGCCACGACGCTGTTCAACCCGCGTCCGACAAGCAATCCACCAGGGCGCGCCTGATGCACGGCCTGATGGACCAAGGCGGCTTCACCTGCATCGACTGCCACAGGGGAATTGCGCACCGCTTGCCGGTCGAGGCCGAGGCAGACCTCGACGCGTCACTGGACCGTGCGCACGAGCTTCTCCGGAGTAGGGCCGTGGCCTGCCACGAGTGCCATCGGGACATGGCGGCGCCCCCGCCTGGGGACGAGTGGCCGGACGAGCAGGAAACGCGTGAGGGAACGGCTGGGGAAGCGCGAGGGAGCCGTCTTCCCGATTGATGCACCGAGCAAAGGAGGACCGGCGAAATGTTGATGGATGGAAAGTGGCGCGGCGTACCGACCGCAACACGGGTGTTGGTCGCGCTGGCGTCGGCTGCCTGTGCAGTAGGCGCGGCGGCGGCGCAAAACGACGAGGCCAAGGCGGGCGAAGCGCTGTTCAATCAGAACTGCGTGGTCTGCCATCAGGCGGATGCGATCGGCAAGCCCGGCTTCGCGCCGTCGCTACAGAATCCCGAGCTGCAGAGCATCGCCTCGGACAAGTTCTTCGAGAGCACGATACGCGATGGGCGGACGGGTACGGGAATGCCGCCTTTCGGGCATCTGGGGCGCTCGAAGATCCAGTCCATCGTTGCCTATCTGCGCTCGATCAACCCGGTGAAGGGCCGTGCCGGTGAGGTCGATGCCCAGCCCGATGCGCACGGTGATCCGCGGCTCGGCAAGGAATGGTTCGACAACATCTGTTCGACTTGCCACGGGGTGGACGGCAACGGCTATCAGGCAGGCGGCACCGGTACCGCAATCGGCTACCCGGGGTTCCTCAACAAGGTCAGCGACGGCTTCATCCGCGAAACCATCAAGAACGGTCGCTCCAATACCCGCATGCGTGGATTTTCGGGCCCGGATGGGCTGGCCAATCTGTCCGACCGCGAAGTGGACGACATCATCGTCTATCTACGCCAGCTCGGAAAAACCCACCAGCAGACGAATTGAGAGGGGCCTGTCATGAAGCGCATCAAGAATGCATTTTCGCGTCGCGATTTCCTCAAGTCGAGCGCCTTCCTCTCTTCCGCCACGACGCTGATGGCGGGCGCCAATCCGGAGCTCGAAGCGGCGGTGCCCGAGCCTGCCGCCGCGGCAGGTGTCGAGCGCACCACCGCGATCGCCCAGTGCCCGTATTGCGGCGTCGGCTGCGGCACCATCATCCAGGCCGAGAACGGCAAGATCGTGTCGATGCGGCCGGACAAGGACCACCCCACCAACTACGGGCTGCAGTGCATCAAGGGGCTGACCGCGGCCGAACCGATGTACGTCGACCGTATGGAAGGCGACGCCTACGTGCGCAAGGACGTGTGGGACGAGTGGAACAAGCCCGGCCACGGTGATCTCGAATTCGTCACCAAGAGCAAGGGCTCGTTCGACGAGGAGCATTTCGTGCGCGTGCCGTACGAAAAGGCGTCGGAGATGGTGTCGCACAAGGTCGCCAACTTCGCCAAGAAATACAGCGGCAATTCGATCGCGCTGTATGGTTCGGGACAGCTCACCGTCGAGGGCCAGTACCTCGAGAACAAGTTCATGAAGGGGGTACTCGGCTCCAATACCATCGAGGCCAACGCGCGCATGTGCATGACCTCGGCGGTGACCGGCTATTTCGCCACCCTCGGTTCCGACACGCCGCCGCTGGCTTACGAGGACATCGAACTGTGCGACATGATCATGCATTTCGGCCACAACGCCCGCGAGTCGCACCCGATCATCTTCTGGCGCGCTGCCGACCACAAGAAGAAGGACGATATTCCGACGGTGGTGGTCGATCCGCGCCGCACCGGCACGGTGATGGGTTACGAGGACATCAACCCCAAGAACACCGTGCATGTGCCGGTGCTCAATGGTGACATCAGCTTCCTCAACGCCATCGCCCACGTCCTGCTCAAGGACCACGACGACGTCATCGACTGGGAGTTCATGAAGGCGCACGCCAATGGCTGGGAGGAATACGTCAAGGGGGTGCGCGAGAACTACAGTCCCGAGCAGGTGCAGGACCGCATGGGCGGGCCCAACCACGACGTCAATCCGGCGCTGATCCGCCGCGTCGCCGGCATGTTCGCGGACGCTACGCGCAAGCGCCTGGCGCGCAGCAAGGGCAAGCAGAGCGGCCAGGGCTACGGTGGCGTGATCATCATGTGGGGCATCGGCTACAACCAGCATGTCCACGGCCAGCACAACGTCATTTCGATCATCAACCTGCTGACCTTGACCGGCAACGTCGCCAAGCCCGGCTGCGGGCCGTTCTCGATGACCGGCCAGCCCAACGCGATGGGCGAGCGCTTCACCGGCGGCCTCACCGGACGCCTGCCGTTTAACGAGCCGCTCAACAACGACAAGCACCGCAAGCAGATGGCGGCGGCCTGGCGGGTACCGGAGAAGAACCTTGAAAACGCGATGAACTCGCAGAATCCGGGTTATGCGGTGGGGATGATGGAGCGGGCGCTTAAGGGCGAGGTGAAGGCCATGTTCCTGGTCTACGCCACGCACATCGACCTGCCGGACACCTACAACCTGGTGCGTCCGGCGCTCACCAAGACCTTCAACGTGGTGCAGGAGATCTACCGCCACGCACCCAACAACCTCTACGCCGACGTGATCTTCCCGGCGGCGACCTGGGGCGAGGTCAACGGCGTCTACATCAGCTCGGAACGCCGCATCAACTTGTGCGAGCAGGGCGGCATCCCGCCGAAGGGCTGCCGGCCGGACATGGACATGGTGATCGACAAGGGCAAGGAGATCGCCAACCTGCTCGGACTCGACGGCGAGCATATCTTCCCCTACAAGAAGCTGGCGGATGGCACCTATGACGCCCAGGAAGTGTTCCGCGATCTCTGCGCGGCCTCGGCCGGTACCGACGCCGACCTCACCGGCATCCTCGAGGTCGAGAAGGTCGATGGCAAGTCGCCCTACGATCAGTTGAAGGACCTGCGCGGGATCCAGTGGCCGGCACCGACCTACGAGACGGCCAAGAACGGCGGCACCAAGCGCCGCTACATGCTGCAGGAGGGCGACTGGGCGAACCGGCCCTATGGCTACTTCCGCACCAAGGACGGCAAGGTGCACATGAAGCTGTGCCAGCAGGACTATTCGAACCGCAAGGAGCTGACCGAGAAGCTGATGCGCTTCGGCGTCGAGGAAGGCCTCTACACGATCGACCACCAGGACCTGATCACGGAGGCGCGCGACAAAGGCGTGACGCCGGACCTGCCCGACGAGGAATTCCGCGGCCGCAAGTGGCAGGACGTGCCCAAGGACAAGTATCCGTACTGGATGGGCCTCGGGGTGGTCTACGAGCACTTCCACACCGCCAAGTCCAACCGCAGCCCGACCACCCGCCGGCTGGTGCCGGAGATGTACGTCGAGATGCATCCCGAGGATGCCAAGGATCTCGGCATCCAGGACGGCGACAAGGTGCGGGTGATCACCCGTCGTGGCCACCTGGAGGCGCGCGCCCAGGTGGGCTCCAACAGCCTGGTCAAGCCGGCGCGCAACAACGTGCCGCGCGGCTACATGTTCGGGCCGTGGAACCTGTCGGTGGCCGACAGCGCCGATCCCAAGAAGAACAAGTGGCTGGCCAATGCCATCACCAGCCGCATCTGGGATCCGGTGTCGGGACA
The DNA here is from genome assembly GCA_020445765.1 of Rhodocyclaceae bacterium. Lineage (GTDB taxonomy): Bacteria > Pseudomonadota > Gammaproteobacteria > Burkholderiales > Rhodocyclaceae > Cognatazoarcus. Next base: position 7,038 of record JAGRFY010000184.1, read on the forward strand.
GGTGGACTTCAAGAAGGGCGCCTGCCGGATCGAGAAGATCTGACGCGCGCCTGAAGGAGGCGGGTGGGGGGCGCCCGCCGTTTTTTCCGCCTGCAAGGCGGAAGGTGAATCCCGATATGGAACGCAGAACCTTTGTCGCAACGCTGGCCGCCATGGCGGCGGGGCTTGCCGGCATGCCGGTACGCTCTTCGACCGGCGAGACGGAAATACGTTACCTGAGGCCGCCGGGCGCGCTCGACGAGGAGGATTTCCTCGGCCGCTGTATCCACTGCGGCCAGTGCGGAGAGACCTGCCCGAATCGCTGCATCCGCTATTTCGGCCTGGAGAACGGCGCTGCGTCGCTCGATACGCCCTATATCGTGCCGCGCGACAAGGCCTGCATCCTGTGCATGAAGTGCGGCGAGGTCTGCCCGACCGGGGCGATCAAGCCGCTCCAGCGTGAACTGGAAACCATCCTCGACGGCGTGAAGATGGGCCACGCCTGGGTCGACGAGAGCATCTGCCTGTCCTACCAGGGCAAGACCTGCGGGGTCTGCTATCGCGCCTGTCCGCTGCAGGACGTGGCGATCACGGTCGGTCGCCTGGAGCAGCCGCACGTCACCGACAAGTGCGTCGGCTGCGGCTTGTGCGAACGCTCTTGCATCCAGATGCCGCAGGCGATCCGCATCGCCCCCAGCCATGCTTGAGAGGCCGAGATGAGCAAGCCGAATTCCGGCGGCCGGCGCTTCCTGTTGCGCCGCCACCTCAACAAGCTGCGCTGGCTGAGCCTTGCCGTGGTCTTCGCGATGCTGGTGCTGCTGCCGTTCCTGCACGTCTACCAGACCTATGTCGCGGCCCATGGCTACGATCTGCTGAGCCCCGACGAAAAGCTGCTCTACGACGTGATGGAGGCGATCACCTCGCCCTTCGTCAAGGAGCCGGCCGAGGCGCTCGACGCGATCAAGGGCAATACCTGGTCGGGCACCATATGGGGCTTCAAGATGTCCGATCCGCTCGCGGTGGTCGGACAGATCGCCGCCGGGCACGGCGTGCACTGGCCGTTCGTGGTCACCGTTGCGGTGCCGCTGCTGGCGACGCTGTTGCTGGGTCGCTTCTTCTGCGGCTGGATCTGTCCCGCGACCTTCATCTACGAACTGACGTCGAACTTCGCCGCGCTGCTGAAGTGGGCCGGCATCGACGTTGGCCGCCGTCGCCTCGACCGCCGCCTCAAGTACGGCGTGCTCGCCTTCGGCCTGATCGCCTCGGCGGCGAGCGGCTCGATCCTGGTCGCCGCGGTGTATCCGCCGGCGATCATCGGCCGCGAGCTGTACTACGCCATCGCCTGGGGCGGGCTCGGCGCGGGCGCGGCCTTTTTCGCGGCGACGCTGCTGTTCGACCTGCTGGTGGCGCGGCGCGGCTTCTGCCGCTACCTGTGCCCGGGCGGCGCGCTCTATTCGCTGCTCGGCCGCTACCGTGCGGTACGCCTGCGCCGCACCGTGGAGACGTGCAACGACTGCGCCAAGTGCAATGGCGTGTGCGAGTTCGGCCTCGACCCGATGCGCGACGGCTTCGGCCAGGAGTGCAACAACTGCACCGCCTGCGTCGCGGTATGTCCCACCGACGCGCTGGTGTTCACGATCAAGGTGGTCGACGTGGCGCCCCAGGGCCCGGGGCATCTGGGCCGCCGCTATCGCCACGGCGAGGCTTCCGCGGCGCCTTCTCCCGCCATCGAGGCGAAGGAGGCGGCGGCATGAACCGGCGCGGCTTCCTGCAGAGGGCGATGGCCGGCGGCACGGTGGTCGCCTGCGCCGGCGCGCCCTACGGCCTGTCGGCGATGTTGGCGCCGGCAGTGAAGCCGCCCGTGCGCAACCACGTGCCGCTGCCGGGAGCCTTGCGCGATGCCAGCGCGTTCGCCGAGGCGTGCATCGGCTGCGCGCTGTGCGGCGAGGTGTGCCCGCCGCGCTGCGTGCGCTTCCACCGCCGCGATGGTGGCGGCGCGGTCAATACGCCGTACATCGACCCGACCGACCGCGCCTGCATCTTGTGTGGCAAGTGCATGGCGGCCTGTCCGACCGAGGCGCTGACGCCGACACCGATCCACGAGATCGACATGGGGGTGGCGGTGATCGACCGCATGGCCTGCTACCCATGGGTCGACCGCGGCGTGTGCGGTGCCTGCGTCAGCGTCTGCCCGCTGGGCGAACGGGCGATCGGCTTCGCGTTCGCCAACATGTACCGGCCGGTGGTCGCGGACGGCTGCGTCGGCTGCGGCCTGTGCGTCGAGGTCTGCCCGCACCCCAGCCGGCCTATCTGGATCGTCGACCGGGCGCTCGCGAGAGCCGCGCGCATGCCAGGAGGAGAGAAGGCATCATGATGTTCAGAACCTTGCGGACGCTGGCCGGCGGCCTGCTCGCCGCCATGCTGTGCGCCATCCAACCGGCACTGGCGCATCATATCCTCGGCCGGCCGAGCTATGGGCTGGATGCCGACACCACCGAAACCTCGAGTATCGAGCTGGATTCGGAGATCGGCGACTACAACGCCACCTTCATGCTGTACCCATCGTTGCCGGAGCCGGGCGACCATGGCCGCATCAACCTGTTCATCGCCCATGTCCCGGGTGCGGCCGACCCCGACGGGCCGATCGCCTTCTCCATTCGGCGGGACGGTTGGCTGGCGAGCATCGGGATACGGCGCGGCGAGCGGGAAATCGGGCGCCAAGTCCCCGACGATCGCGTCTACCGGCAGGCAATGACGATCCCGGAAGAAGGGCATTACGTGATCGTGGCCGACTTCCGTGCCGGCGGAAAGCCGTACCAGTTCAGCTTCCCGGTACAGATCGGCGAACCGCCGGTGGCGGGGCCGGCGGAGATCGGTGCGGTGGCGGTGGTTTTGGCGCTGCTGGTTTCCAGCGTGGCGATGCGCCGCCGGGTGATGACCGGCAAACTGCGCAGCAACCACGGTTAGGAGCGGGGCCGTGGACGCGAGGCGGCGGCTCTTTCTGCGCTCCGGTGTTCAGAAGGTGGCGCAGGCGACCGTCGACGTCGCGGCGCATCAGCTCGCGACCAGGCCCCAGAACTGGTTCCGCCCACCCTTCGCGACGGACGAGTGGCAGTTCCTCGAACTTTGCACGCGCTGCGACGAGTGCCTGGCGGCCTGTCCGCACGAAGTGCTGTTCCCGCTGCCGGCGCGCCTGGGTCCGCGCCTGGAACGCACGCCGGCAATGGATCTGCTCCACAAGGGCTGCCACCTGTGCGCCGACTGGCCCTGCGTCAAAGCCTGCGAAACCGGCGCGTTGGCGCTGCCCTCGCCGGACGCCACCGCAGACGAAGAGGAAGCACCCGGCCTGTCGTCTCGACCGCTGCTCGCGCTGGCGGCCATCGACACGTCCACCTGCCTGCCCTACCTGGGACCGGAATGCGGCGCTTGCGCCGATGCCTGCCCGGTGCCCGGCGCGCTGCGCTGGCAGGGCCCGCGACCGTTCATCGAGCCTCAGATCTGCGTGGGCTGCGCGCGGTGCCGCGAGGCCTGCATCGTCGAGCCCAAGGCGGTGCGGCTGGCCGTGCCGGACGCCAATCCGGCCCCTTGATCATGGGGCGAGTGTTCGCCGCCGTGCTGTTGTGCTTGGCGCTCGTCTCGCCGATCTGGGCAGCGCCGCGCCTGGCGCGGGCGGACAGTCCCTACCTGCGCCTGCACGCCGGGGACGGCATCGACTGGCACCCCTGGGAGGAGGCGGCGTTCGAGCAGGCGCGGCGAGAAAACAAGCTGATCTTCGTGTCGGTCGGCTACGCGTCCTGCCATTGGTGCCACCTGATGCAACGCAATACCTTTGCCGATCCGCGCGTCGTCGCGCTGCTCAACCGTCGCTACGTCGCGATCCTGGTGGACCGTGAGGCGCGCCCCGACGTCGACGCCCACGTGATCGACATCCTGGATGCGATGAACGGGGTTTCGGGCTGGCCCGCCAATCTGATCCTGACGCCGAATCAGGTGCCGCTGTTCGGCTACACCTACATGACGCCGGAGCCCAAGGGCGGCGCTCCGGGCCTGCTGACGGTCGCTGGCGATCTGGCCGATTCATGGGGCGCCAACGATGCCGGGCTTGCCGCCACCGTGGAGACCATCCGCGCGCAGTTGGCCGAGATGTCGCGCCGCTTGGTGGCGGTGGGCGGCAGCAAGGTCGGCGACCCGCGCGCGGCGGCAATGGCGGCGCTCAAGGGGCGTCTCGACGGCCAGTCGGGCGGCTTCCGCGAGGAGGGCGGCTTCTTCCACGTCACCGCGTTGCGCTTCCTGCTGCATGAAGCGGTGCGCACGGGCGATGGCGAGCTGCTGGCGCTGCTCGAACGCACGCTCGACGCCATGGCGGCGGGCGCGGTGCGCGACCAGTTGGGCGGGCTGTTCCACCGCTACACGGTAGACCGCGGCTGGCGCGTGCCGCACTTCGAGGTGATGCTGGCGGACAACGCCCAACTCGCGCGCCTGTACGTCGAGGCCATGCAGGCCACCGGCAACGAGCGCCATGGCGCGGTGGCGCGTGGTGTGCTCGACGCTCTGATCGAAGCCATGCAGCTTCCCGACGGCGGCTTCGCCGGCTCGCTGGACGCCGAATCCGGCGGTGGCGAGGGCCTCTACTACACCTGGAGCGCCGAGGAGCTCGCCGCGGCGCTGGGCGAGCGCGCAGATGCTTTTGCCGAGGTGTGGTTCGATGGGTTGATCGGCCGCGCCGACCGGCGCGGCGTGCTGCGCTTTCGCGGCGCACCTCAACGCCGCGCGCAGGTGGTGTCGGGATTTGCAGCGGATTTCGAGCTGCTGCGCGCGACCCGTCGCGCACGAATGGCGCCGCGCCGCGACGACAAGGCGGTGACGGCGTGGAATGCACTGGCGGTCAGCGCCTTCGCGCTGGCCGCGCGCCAATTCGAGGAGCCGCGCTACCTCGCCGCGGCACGGCGTGCCATGTCGGCCATGCTGGCCGGCGATGGCGACGGACGACTGGTCAGATACCGCTACCTCGGGCGTGCCGCCGGGCAGGCCTTTGCCGACGACTACGCCCTCACCGTCGAGGCGCTGATCGACCTGTACGAGTGCGATTTCGACCCGCGCCATCTCGATCGCGCGGCGACTCTGGTCACGACCACGCTGAAGCTCTTCCAGCCGGCGAACGGCCAGCCCTTGCGCCTGGCGCCGGTGGCGGAGGAGGGCGGCACGGGCGTGCCGCCGCGTCCGGCGTTGGCCGAGGATAGCGCGCCCTCGGCCAACGCCGCGGCGCTGTCCGCATTGCGACGGCTGGCGCTTTACAGCGGTGCAGAGGCGCACGAAGCCGCAGCCGAAGCGCTGGCCGCCGGCCTCGGCACGAAGCTGGCGCAAGACGCCGGTACGATGCCGGCGCTGGCGCAGTCATGGGGCTTCGCGCTCGATGAAGCGCGCGAGGTGGTCATCGTTGGGCCCCGTGGCGCCGAGGACACGCGCGCGCTGCTGGCCGAAGTGCGTCGGCGCCTGCTGCCCGGTACGGTCACGGCGCTGATCGATCCGACGGTCGAGCCAAAAGATCGCGCGCGTGACTGGTTGCTGCTCGCCGAGCGGCCGCAGCTCGAAAACCGTGCGACCGCCTACGTCTGTTACCGCCGGACTTGCGATCGTCCGGTCAATCGAATCGCAAGCCTGGCATCGCAACTGACGGAGGGTGGGCGTGGCCGGGTGGCTACCCCCGGCGGCTGAGGGTCGGATGCGCGTCCGCCACTTCATTCGTGCTAGCTCGGACGAACTAGTGCCCGCGACAACATCAACCGCTACGCTGTCGATCCGCCAAGTCTTCGGAAACCAAGGAGGACGCCGCAATGCGCAAAGCGGCTTCCGGCATTGCCGGGGAACTCGCGAGGATTGCGCTCTTCGAGGGGCTTGGGCCCGAGGCGCTGGAAAATCTGGCGGGGGCGTCGAGCTATCTGGAGGTTCGCAGCGAGGAACGCATCTACTGGCAGGGTGAAATTCCGAATGCCTGCTACCAAGTGATCTCGGGCCACGTTCGGCGAACGCTGGCGTCTCCCGAGGGGGACGAGAAGACCATCGACGTGATGTCCGCGGGGCAGGGGTTCGGCCTCGTGGAAATGTTCGGGCAGGCACCATACGTTTCGTTCGCCGCCGCCACCGAAAAGTCGCTGTTGTTGCGCATCGGACGCGAAGTGATCATGGAGGCGATGGGCGCAAATCCCATGCTGTCGCTGCGAGTGATGGCTGCCGCGGCAGACCGCCAGGCGGCCTTCGAACGGGACGTCGCGGCCTGCTTCTTCCACTCGGGCTGCCGCAGGCTGATCGATTACCTGATTCGCCAGGCCGGTGCCGCGTTCGATCCCGAAGGTGAGACCACCTTCCAGCTACCGATCACCAAGCGTCTGATCGCCGCCAGAATCGGCGTGAGCGCCGAAACCTTGTCGCGCTCGTTTCGCGAGCTGTCGGAAGCGGGTTTGATTCGGGTGTGTGGAAGGGAGGTGACCCTTCTGCGCAAGCTCGCGGCGCGTCGCGCGGCCGACGCGGTCGAGGTCCACCAGCATGCGCAGCGGCAGGTACGCGATCGACGGTGCGGCGATCGGCGAACCGAGCGCTCGTCCTTCGCTCGTCCGCCCGGCTCGCGCGCCTGACTCTGATCGCGGCGCCTTCGCATGCCGTGCCGGCGACGCAGCCAAGGCCACGGTGGGCCGGCGGCGCAGTGCGGAGAATGAGCTCGATGGCGTTCGTACGGCGAACAATTGCGCAACAATGTCGGCTCGATAGGGCAATGGTTGCGGAGGTGCGGCAAGGTCCGCCATTTTTCGCATGCGGCGCGCAACGATTTCCAGATTGGTCGATGGCGTGATGGGTCACAGACTCTCCGCCCGAATCATGGGAATACTGCTGGTGTTCTTTGCGGTAACCCTGGTGGCGGTCGGGCTGACGGTGTATTGCTCGTGGCACCTTGAAGGTATGGCCGCTGCGATCAACGACGCCGGGAGCCTGCGCATGCGTAGCTGGAAGATTGCTCATCTGGTGACCGGGCTGCCAGCCGAGGGTACGCTGCGGCGGCGCAGACTCGATGCCATCGTCGAGGAGATTGCTGCGCTGGAGGCAGTGCAAGTTGGGCTGGAACAGGGCGATCCACGCCGCCCGCTGTTCATTCCCCGCGACGCGGGCATTCCGGAAGCCGTCGGCGAGCTCGGAACGCGATGGCGCCAACTGCTCGGCCCGCTGGCCGACAGCGCCATCGCGGCGCAGGATTTGGCATCGCACGCTGCGGCGGTGAATGCCTTCGAAGCGGCCACCGCGAGCTACGTCGGCAAGATCGACGCGGTGGTGCGTCAGATGGAGCTCAACTACGCTCGCAACACCAAGCTGCTGCGCAACCTTCAGTTCATGCTGTTGGCGGTGGCGGTGGCTGGTGCAGTGATCCTGATGCGATTCTTCCTGGTCGCGGTGATTCGCCCGGTGCGCGAGCTGCAGATCGGCATGCAGCGAATGGAGCGGGGCGACCTCGGCGCGCGACTTCCGGTCCTCACCCGCGACGAATTCGGCGAACTGGCCGACGGCTTCAACAGGATGGCCGAGAACCTGAAAGGCGTCCACGCGACGCTGGAAGAGCGGGTCGAATCGAAAACGCGCTCTTTGGCTGAAAAGAACCGCGAGTTGAGGATTCTCAATGACATCAGCCGGACACTGCGCGAACCGGCCACCGTGGACAAACTCTGTCGGCACTTTCTGGAGCGCGTCAAGCTTACCTTCGGCGCTACCGCAGCCTCGGTGCGGCTGTTCGATCCAGCCCAGGAGAACCTCTATCTGATCTGTCACAGCGGTCTGCAAGAGGAATCCCTCACCCATGAATCGACCCAGGAGTGCAGCGAGTGCCTGTGCCGGCGCGCCGCGCGGGCCGACATGGCGGTGGTGAGCGTCGCCAACGAGCTCGAAAACATCCCTTTGGCATCGGCCTGTGCGAGGGCCGGCTTCGCCACCGTCGGTGCCGTTCCGGTCAATCACAACGGGCGCCGCCTGGGGGTCTTCAATCTCTATTTCTCGCATCGCATGGTGTTTGGCGGGAGCGACCTGGAACTGCTCCAGACCCTCGGCCAGCAGCTCGGCATGGCCATCGAGAACTCTCGGCTGAAGATGCGCGAACGGGAGATGGCGGTTTCGGAGGAGCGCAACATGATCGCCCGCCAGCTCCACGACTCGATCGCGCAAGGCCTAGCTTTCCTCAACCTGCAGGTGCAGATGCTCGAACAGGCGCTGGACGAGGGCAAGTCGGACGATGCGCGCGCGACCGCCGCGCTGATCCACCAGGGCGTGCAGGAGAGCTATGCCGACGTGCGCGAGTTGCTGCAGTACTTTCGGGCCCGCTTCGACCCTTTGGACCTTTCCGCGGCATTGCACTCAGCGCTGGACAAGTTCACCGAGCAAAGCGGCGTGCCGGGCGAATTTCGCGCCCACGGGGTGGGGGCGCCGTTCGGCGCGGAGATCGAGACTCAGGTGCTCTACATCGTGCAGGAAGCGCTGTCCAACATCCGCAAGCATGCCCGCGCCGAACGGGTGCGCATCGATCTGTGGCGCGAGCGCGCCGGCATGCGGCTGGCGGTCACCGACGACGGGGTCGGCTTCGAGCCTGCCACTCGCGAGGACGGCGGATGTGGCGAGCACATTGGCCTACAGATAATGGGCGAGCGGGCGAAACGCATTGGTGGCGCGCTGGAGATCCGTTCACGGCGCGGTAGCGGCACTCGCATCGCGCTCAGCCTGCAGCGTTCCGAACTCGAGAAGGAGGCGCCGTGAGTGGAAAGATCCGCGTGCTTCTGGTGGACGACCACGCGCTGTTCCGCGGCGGCATAAGGCTGCTGTTGCAGCGCCATCACGACTTCGAGGTGGTCGGCGAAGCGGGTGACGGGCTGGAGGGTGCCAAGCGCGCCAAGCAACTGTCGCCTGACGTGGTACTACTGGACCTCAACATGCCCGGTATTTCCGGTCGAGAGGCGCTGGCGCTGATCCTTGGCGATGCGCCCGAAAGTCACGTATTGATGTTGACCGTCTCCGAGGAGTCCGACGACCTATTGCTGACCCTTCGCAAAGGGGCGTGCGGTTATTTGCTGAAGAATATCGCTGCAGAATCGCTCACCGATGCCGTGCGCATGGCCTCGCGCGGGGAAGCGGTGATTTCGCCATTGATGATGGGCAAGCTGCTCGACAGCATCGGACAGGAACCACGAGGAATCTGCGAGGCGACACATGCCGCCGGTGAGACCGACAGACTTTCACCACGCGAGCGGGAGACCTTGCTGTGCCTGGCACGGGGCCAAAGCAACAAGGAAATCGCTCGCACGCTCGATCTTGCCGAAAACACTGTCAAGATCCACGTCCAGAATATCCTGAAGAAATTGGGCCTCAACAGTCGTGTGCAGGCCGCGGTGTATGCCGTCGAGCACCGCTTGGGACCGGACTCCGGCGGCGATTGACAACCGGAGGCTTCAGTCGGGCTAGGGGTGCCATCAGGTTGTCGGCATGGCGGGATGGCGGCATTGAACGGCCGTTGCCCGGGTTCCCGGCCAAGTTGATTGGATTCCCCCGCGCCGGTGCTAATCGATATTGCGTAGCAGCGCGTCCACCTGCGCATCAAAGTCTAATCCCTCGTTGGACAGCGCTGGCGAGTAATGTCACGTTGGCGCCATGGCCATGGTGTAGGGAGGCGGCATGAAGAAAGCGCAATCCCTCTACCGCGGGCACCGCTTCCCTGCGGACATCAATCGCCACTGTGTATGGTCGTACTTCCGGTTCTGCCTAAGTTACCGCGACGTCCTGGAGATGATGGCGGAACGGGGCGTGGGGGCGAGCTACGAAGCCAACCGGTTCTGGTGCGAGAAGTTCGGCCGACAGTACGCCCGTCGCCTTCGCAAGGAACGGGGATGATCTGGCCGATCGGTGGCACTTGGATGGGGTGTACGTCGGGATCGCCGGCCAGAAGCGTTACTTGCGGCGGCTCCTGGCCATTATGTACAGACGTTCATGTCGGTCAGTTTCGGCCGTTCGTGCATTCATGGATCCGCGAGATCGAACGGCCGGTGCCGCCGGTAACCAGCCCCTCAATCCACGCGAACACCTTGAATCGTGTTCTCGCCCACGTCCGGAATTCCCAGTTCGATCCGCGCAATTGCTGGTGGCTAATGCATGATTACGCCCGATGGTCGGCCGCTTGCCTTACCCCGCGTGAATCGCCTCGAGCGCCGTCAGTGCGGTCATGTTGATGATCCGCCGCACGGTGGCCGAGGGTGTCAGGATGTGCACCGGCCGGGCTGCCCCGAGCAGGATCGGCCCTACCGTCATGCCCTTGCCGGCGGCGGTCTTGAGCAGGTTGAAGGCGATGTTGGCAGCGTCCAGCGTCGGGAAGATCAGCAGGTTGGCCGCCTCGCGCATCCTTGCGCCGGGGAAGATGCGCAGGCGAAGTGTCTCGTCGAGCGCGGCGTCGCCGTGCATCTCGCCTTCGACCTTGAGGTCCGGGTTTCGGTCATGCAGCATCTTCAGCGCCGTTCGCATCTTCGCGGCGCTGGGCGAGTCCGCGCTACCGAACGAGGAATGCGATAGCAGCGCGACCTTCGGCTCGATGCCGAAGCGACGCATCTCGTCGGCGGCCAACAGGGTCATCTCGACGATCTGCTCCGGCGTCGGATCGTAATTCACGTAAGTGTCCGCGAGGAACAGCGTGCGCTCGGGCAAGTTCAGCACGTTGAGTGCATAACAATGAGCAACTCCAGCGCGCCGGCCGATTACTGTTTCGACGAAGTCGAAATGTTGCCGGTGGGCGCCATAGGTCCCGCAGATCAGCCCATCGCCATGGCTGTGTTCGAGCAGCAGCGCACCGAACAGGGTGGTGCGTCGCCTGACCTCCTTCTTGGCATAGTCGACCGACACCCCCTTGCGCTCCATCCGCCGGTGGTAGTCGCGCCAGAAGTCTTCGAAACGCGCGTCGTCGTCCGGATCGACCAGTTCCAGGTCCTGATCTTCTTTGAGGCGCAGGCCGTAGCGATCGATATTGGCGGTGATCACCTCGCGGCGTCCGATCAGGATCGGGCGCGCAAGATCCTCGTCCACCACGGTCTGAACCGCACGCAACACCCGCTCGGACTCGCCCTCGGCAAAGATGATGCGTTGCCGGCTTCCCCGCGCTGCGGCGAAGACCGGTTTCATCAGCATGCCGGAGTGCCAGACGAAGTTGTTCAACTGGCTGCGGTAGGCCTGCATGTCGGCGATCGGCCGCCTTGCCACGCCCGACTCGATGCCGGCCTGGGCCACCGCCGGGGCGATCTTGACGATCAACCGTGGGTCGAACGGGCTCGGAATGATGTAGTCCGGGCCAAAGCTCGCCACCTTCTCGCCATAGGCCATGGCCACGACGTCGCTCTGCTCGGCGCGCGCCAGTTCGGCGATCGCTTTGACTGCGGCGAGCTTCATCGCATCGGTGATGGTGGTCGCCCCAACGTCGAGCGCCCCGCGGAAGATGAACGGGAAGCACAGCACATTGTTCACCTGGTTCGGATAGTCCGATCGGCCGGTGGCCATGATCGCGTCATCGCGCACTTGTCGAACTTCCTCGGGCAGGATCTCCGGCCGCGGGTTGGCGAGGGCCAGGATCAGCGGTCTGGCGGCCATGCGTTGGACCATCTCTTGTTTCAGCACTCCGCCCGCCGACAGTCCGAGGAAGACGTCGGCACCGTCGATGATCTCGCCCAGCGTGCGGGCCTCGGTGTGCTTTGCGTAGCGCGCCTTGATCGGCTCCATCAGCGCGGTGCGTCCCTGGTAGACCACGCCCTCCAGGTCGGACACCCAGATGTTGTCGACCGGGATGCCGAGCATCACCAAGAGATCCAGGCAGGCCAGCGCGGCCGCACCCGCGCCGGAGGTCACCACCTTGACCTCCTTCAGGTCCTTGCCGACCAGGTGCAGTCCGTTCAGCACCGCCGCGCCGACGACGATGGCGGTGCCATGCTGGTCGTCGTGGAACACCGGGATCTTCATGCGCTCGCGTAGCTTCGCCTCAATGTAGAAGCACTCCGGCGCCTTGATGTCCTCGAGGTTGATGCCGCCGAAGGTGGGTTCGAGGGAGGCGATGGTCTCGATCAGCTTGTCCGGGTCGGGCTGGTCGATCTCCAGGTCGAAGACGTCGATGCCCGCGAACTTCTTGAACAGCACGCCCTTGCCTTCCATCACCGGCTTGGCGGCCAGCGCGCCGATGTTGCCCAGGCCGAGCACCGCGGTGCCGTTGGTGATCACCGCGATCAGGTTCTGCCTCGCGGTGAGCTCCGCGGCCTGGGCCGGATCCTCGACGATCGCGTCGCAGGCCGCCGCCACGCCGGGCGAGTAGGCGAGTGAGAGGTCGCGCTGGTTCGACAGCACCTTGGTCGGCGTGACCGAAATCTTCCCTGGGACCGGAAAGCGGTGGTAGTCGAGCGCCGCGGCATACAGCAGGTCTTTTGACATCGTTCGAAACTCCGGGTGATCGACTCGCGATGAGGCTGCCTGACTGCCGGCAAGTTGTGTCGTGCGAGCCGATTCTTCATCTGGGTGCGAGCGGGACACCTCGCCCGCACCGCTGTCTTGGTCAGAGCATGCCAAGCGCCTTGGGCAGTGCCAGGGACATCGCGGGCCAATAGGTCACCAGCGCCAGGAATACCAGCATCGTAAACAGCCACGGCCAAACCGCCACAGTGAGCTCGGTGATGCCCATCTTTGTTATACCCGAGGCCACGTAGAGGTTGAGCCCGACCGGCGGGTGGCACAGGCCCACTTCCATGTTCACCACCATCATGATCCCGAAGTGCACCGGGTCGATACCGAGCTTCACGGCGATCGGGAACAGGATAGGCGCGAGGATCAGCACGATGGCGGAGGGCTCCATGAAGTTGCCGGCAATCAGCAGCAAGATGTTGGCCATCAGCAGGAAGCCGATCACGCCCACGCCGGTGCCGATCATCCAGTCGGCCATTTCCTGCGGGATGTTCTCGTGCGTCATCAAGAAGGAGAACAGCACCGCATTGGTGATGATGTAGAGCAGCATCGCGCTCATGTTGGCCGAATTGAGCAGCACCCGTGGAACGTCCTTGAAGGTGAGATCGCGATAGACGAAGACCGCAACGAAGAACGCATACATCGCGCTCATCGCGGCTGCTTCGGTCGGCGTAAACACGCCGCTGTAGATGCCACCCATCACGATCACGATCAGCACCAGACCCCACACGGATTCCCTGAAGGCTTTGGCGCGCTCGCCCCAAGTGGCCTTGGGCTGGCGCGGATAGTCGTACTTCTTGGCGCGATGGAAGGTGGTGAAGCCGAGGAACGCGGCCAGCACGATGCCGGGCAGGACCCCCGCCATGAAGAGCGCCCCGACCGAAGTGTTGGTCGTCACGGAATACATCACCATCACGATGGAAGGCGGTATCAGAATCCCCAGCCCGCCCGAGGTGGTGATCACGCCGGCGCCGAACCTGGGGGGAAATCCCGCCCGTACCATGGCCGGCATCAGGATGGAGCCGATCGCCACCACGGTGGCCGGACTGGAACCCGACACCGCGGCAAACAGCGCACAGGCCACGACGCCTGCCAGACCCAGGCCACCATACCAGTGGCCAACCATCGCCGAGGCGAAGTTGATCATGCGCCGCGCAACCCCGCCGTGGGTCAGGAAGTTGCCGGCAACGATGAAGAACGGGATGGCCATGATCTCGAATTTCTCGATGCCGGTGAAAAGCTTCAGCGCCACCGACTCGACGGGCACCTGAGTCATGGTGAACAGGAAGCTCAGTACCGTGAGGCCCAGCGAGATCGAGATGGGCATGCCGGTGAGCATCAGGATCACCAACAGGCCGAAGATGATCAGCGTGCTCATGGCTTGTCTCCCTGGCCGAGCGTCTTGTGCCGGAGGTCGTGGGGATGGAGGTTGTCGTCCATCTCGTAGGGATTCACGTCCACCGGTACCGCTTCTTCCCCGATGCCATCGACGTGACCGTGGTCGTGGTGAGGCAGTTCGCCGGTACGCAAGAAGCTCAGCGCCACCTGCAGAAACCGCAGGCACATCAGGCCGGAGCCGAGCGGGATCGCGGAATAGACGATCCACGTCGGCCACTCGAGGTCGGGCGTCGTCGGGCCTTCGTACATGCCCTCGGGCACTGGGCCGAGCGCGTCGAGGAAGGCGTAGTGAGCGCCGTTCTCCCACACGAAGTGCCCGCCGAGCGCGGCCACCGTCCCGGTGAAGGTGGCACCCGCGAGCAGCCCGAAGATGACGAATCGGGCGCGCAGCGGCGAAGACATGCGGTTGATCAGCACATCGACGCCGACGTGGATGCCGGTGCGCACGCCATAGGCGGCGCCGAACTTGGCCATCCACACGAACATGATGATGCACAGTTCCTGCGCCCAGCCCAGGTTGATGCCGAGCAGCCAGTCCTGCACGCCGGGAATGCGCCAGCCGGCAGCGTAGCGGTGCAGCACCGCGACAAAGATCACCAGCGTCGCGGCGCCGATGAGAAACGTGATCAGCCATTCTTCGAGGCGATCGAGCACCCTCAATGACATGGTCTCCTCCTTTGATTTGGTCAGGGGCGGCCCCTGGGCCGCCCGTGCACCGCCCCGTCGGCCCCCGCTGTGGGCGCGGGGTGTGCGACGGGGACGGCGTGCGGGTTACTTGATAAAGCGCACCTGGCTCTTGATCCGCTCGATGGCCGGCAGCTTCTTCTCGTTGAACACAGCCTTGTTCTGCTCGATCAGGTTGTTGCCCTTGGTGTCGATCGAGATGATCAGCGGGCCGAACTCGCGCACCCGGTTGACCCACAGGGTCTCGGGCATGCCAAGGTCCTGCCACTCGGCGCGCTCGATCTCCTCCACCAGGGTTGCCGCCAGCACCGCGCAACCACCCGGGAAGATCGCGTGCACCGCCTTGCCTTCCTGGCACCCGGCGGTCGTCTCCGGGCCCATGCCGCCCTTGCCGACGATCAGCTTGACGCCGGTCCTGTTGATGAACTGGCGCTCGAATTTCTCCATGCGCATGCTGGTCGTCGGGCCGATCGACACCATCTCGAAGTGGCCATCGTCCTTCTCTCGCACGATCGGACCGGCGTGGAAGATCGCGCCGCCACGCAGATCCACCGGCAATTCCCGACCTTGTTCGATCAGGCGGCGATGGGCGACGTCGCGGCAGGTCACCAGGTGTCCGGTCAGATAGACAACGTCGCCGACATTGAGACCTTCCAGGTCTTCGTCGCGAATCGGCGTCGAAAGAATCTTCCTGCTCACAGCGCGGCTCCTTTGTGCGAAATGATTTCGTAGCTGAGGTCCGCATTGATGCGGATCTTTCCGCGCCGGTGTGCCCAGCAGCCGGTGGAAACCGCGACGCCGATGGTCGAGGGGTGGCGTGCCGAGGACTCGATGTTCACGCCCATCACGCTGTTGGCGCCGGTCAGTCCCTGCGGGCCGATGCCGACCTCGTTGAGCCCTTCCTCGAGCAGCGTTTCCATCTTGGCGGCGTTCTCATTGGGGTTGTGCGAGCCAACTTCGCGCAGGATGGCGCGCTTGGAGAGGCGTGCCGCGGTCTCGACCGAGGTCGACACGCCGACCCCGACCAGCAAAGGCGGGCAGGCATTGACGCCGCGCGAGGTGATGACGTCGAAGACGAAGTCGGTGACGCCCTCGTAGCCCTGGCCGGGCATCAGCACGGTCGCCTTGCCGGGCAGCGTGCAGCCGCCGCCGGCCATGTAGACGTCGATGATCGCGGTGTCTTCGTCCGGCACGATTTCCCAGTCGAGCCAGGGAATCTTCGAGCCGGTGTTGGTGCCGGTGTTCTTCTCGTCGAAAGTCTCGACCGCGTTGTGGCGCAGCGGACCCATCTTGGTCGCGCCCAGCGTCGCGTCGTGCAGGATCTGCTCGAGCTCGCCCAGCAGCGGGAACTTCGCCCCGGCGCGCACGAAGTACTGGATCACGCCGGTGTCCTGGCAACTCGGCCGGTCCAGTTTGTCGGCCGCTTCCTGGTTGTCGGCCATCGACATGTAGATGGCCTTGGCCAGCGGGTTGGTTTCCATCGTGCGCAGTTCTGCCAGCTTGTCCTTCACATCGTTGGGCAGGCGCTTGCCGATGTAAGCGGTGAACTTCGCCATCGTCTCGGTCAGCGACCGGACGGATTCTTCCTTGTCCATCATGTTCTCCTAGGGGGTGTTCAGATGCTCGCGACGACCGAGGCGACCGACTTGCCGACGTCTTCGGTGGTGCCGGTGCCGCCCATGTCGGGCGTCCTCGGGCCTTCCGCGAGCACCAGTTCGATTGCGCGGAGCACGGCCGCGGCCGCCTCCGCATGGCCAAGGTGGTCGAGCATCAGCGCGCCCGACCAGATCTGGCCGATGGGGTTGGCGATGCCCTTGCCGTAGATGTCCGGTGCCGATCCATGGACCGGCTCGAACAGCGACGGGTAGCGACGCTCCGGGTTCAGGTTGGCTGACGGCGCAATGCCGATCGTGCCGGTGCAGGCCGGGCCGAGGTCCGAAAGGATGTCGCCGTGTCGCGGCCGACCTGAAAGCGG
>JAGRFY010000043.1 GCA_020445765.1 Rhodocyclaceae bacterium
CCCACGACGGTTCCGCGAACTACACGGACGCCTTCACCTATCGGGTGACCGACAACGACGGCGAAACATCGGATGCGATCGTCAGCATCACGGTCACGCCGGTCAGCAGCACGACGCCTGCGGCAAACCCCGATGCGATCACGGTTGCCGAGGGAGGCACGGCGACGACGCTCGACAGCGCAGCGAACTCGGTTCTCGCCAACGATACCGGCCTGGCCGATACGCCGGTGACGGTCTCTCTGGTCAGCGACGTCACCCACGGCACGCTGACGCTCAATGCCGACGGCACGTTCACCTACACGCACGACGGTTCGGCGAACCATGCGGATTTCTTCGCCTACCGTGTCACCGACAACGACGGTCAGACTTCGGGCGCGACGGTGATCATCTCGGTAGCGACTGGCAATCGGGCGCCGACGATCGATTCGTCCGCCATGGTCTCGGTGACCGAGCACACGATCGACGTGTTGACGGTGCGTGCCAGCGACCCTGACGGTAGTGCGAACATCCGGTTTGCGATCTCCGGAGGCGGTGATGCCGACCGGTTCGCGATAGACCCGGTGACGGGCAAGCTGAGCTTTGTCGACGCGCCAGACTTCGAGCGACCGGGAGACGCGGATAGTGACAACGTCTATGCAGTCGAGGTTCGTGCCAGCGATGGCTCGCTGAGTGCCAGCCAGACGATCCTGGTCACGGTCACCGACGCCAATGATGCACCGACAGCCATCGGCCTCGATGGGTCGACGATCACCGACGGTGTCGACACCGGTAGCGGCCTGGCGGTCGGGCGGCTGAGCGTCATCGATCAGGATGCCTCCGACAGCCATGCCTATTCGATCATCGGTGGTGCGGATCGGGCGCGGTTTGGTATCGGAGGCGCTGGCGACCTGTTGACGATGGTCGATGGCCGCATCGACAGCCAGCGCCAATCGAGCTATGAGGTGATCGTTCGCGTTACGGACGAGGCCGGCGCCAGCCATGACCAACGCTTCCTGATCACTGTCGCAGCGAGCAATCGCGCACCTGTATTCTTGACAGAGCCGGCCCGGGCAGTGGCCTCGGGTGCCGAATATCGTTACGAGATTCGAGTCGAAGATGGCGATGGCGACACGCCGTCCATTCTGGCGGCAACTCTGCCCGAGTGGATGCGATTCGTGGATCGTGGCGACGGCACGGCGCTGCTGTCGGGGACGCCCGACGATGGACGGGTCGGCACATGGCAGATCCTGCTGTCTGCTTCCGATGGCGAGCAGGTCACCTTACAGGCCTTTGAACTGGTCGTGCTCGAAGCCAACCATGCGCCGACGATCGTCTCTTACGGTGGGCTCGACAGCGCCGTGGTGCAGGCGGGCAGCGGCGCCGGTTTCGAGTCCGCCGTGCTCGCCACCGATCCCGACATCGGCGACCAGTTGCGTTACGAGATCGCAGGCGGAGAAGATGCCGGCGCGTTCGTGTTGGATCCGGCCACCGGTGTCTTGCGATTCGTCAGCCCGCCCGACGCGAGCGTGCCGGCCGACGCGAACGGGGACAATATCTATCGCGTGGTGATCCAGGTCAGCGATCTGCGTGGCGCGGTTGACGTACAGGCGCTGTCGATCCGCATTTCACTGGCCGTCGAGCCGATCGACGAATCCGCCAACGGGGACGGTGCGCCGGCGATCGACGGAGTGCGTGACGCCAATCCGGGCAATTCGAGTGGCGACGTTGTCGCCGATGAAGGCGCAGCCGAGGATTCGGTGCGGCCCGACGAGCAATCCGAGGCCACGCCCGCCATCGACCGGGTCGCGGGTGATGCGGCATTTGTCCCAGGCGCGGGCCACAACCCGGCCGTCAGTCGCGTGCTGGAGTCGGCGACTAAGGATGCAGCCACTCCGGTCCGTATCGCGATCAACGAGGTTTCTGCCGCCACCGACAATCCCGCGGGGTTCGAGGTCCTGAACTGGATCGCACGCGGGCTCGCCTCGGATGCGCCGTCCGTCGCTTCGGCAACCACCGCGACGCCGCAGCTGACACTTCCGGACGAGGTCGTGGAGCAGCTCGAGCAGGCGGGCGATGAGATCCAGTTCGCATTCGAGCAAGTGGCCCTGTCCGGCGTGGTCTTGACCGTCGGCGTGGTTTGGTGGGCCAGCCGGATCGGTGCCCTGGTGGCCGGCGTCATGGTCTCGGTACCGGCCTGGCGCAGTCTCGATCCGCTCGCCGTGCTGTGGGAGGCCGGTGAGGATCGCGACGAGGAGGAGGACGAATTGCCGGCAGAGGCCATCGACGCAACGAGCCGAGGTGCTGCCGGAGCGCAACGGCCATGAGCGCCGGTCGGCCGTTTCTGTCTCCAGCGCTGCGCCTGGCATTGGGCATTGTCAGCCTGTTGCTGTCCTTGATGCTTCTCGTGGATATGGCGATCGGCGTGATCCCCGATCGCCAGGAGGCTGCAATCGAGATCCGGCAACACATCGCGGAAACCCTCGCGGTGCAGATCACTGCCCTGTTGCACAGCGACCAGCAGTCACTGATCCGCGCCACCCTGGACAAGATCCTGGAGCGCAGCGACGAACTGGAGTCGGTCGCGGTGCGACGACGCGACGGGGTGATTGTCGCCCGTGCCGGCGAGCACGCCCGGCACTGGCGGCTGCCAGCGGAGGCACCGTCGAATCTGCGCAACGTCCGCGTGCCGCTGCTCGCGGGTGACAGAGAGTGGGGCGACGTCGAGCTCAGTTTTCGACCGGCCTACCCCGAATCCATGATCGGCTGGATCGGTGATCCGCTGATCAAGGGCTTGCTGGCCTTCGGCCTCGGCGGCTCCTTGCTCGCATACCTGTACCTGCGCCGTGCCCTGCAATACCTCGACCCGGGTTCGGTAATCCCCCAGAGGGTCCGGGCCGCGTTCGATACCCTGGGCGAAGCGGTGATGGTGCTCGACAACGAAGACCGAGTGCTGCTGGTCAATCGGGCGTTCGCGAAGATTCATCCGCTGGCGGGCACCGACCCGACCGGCAAGCCGGTGACTGCGCTGAAGTGGTTGATGAGCGGTCTCGGCGACGAGGTTGACGCCTACCCGTGGCGTGAGGTCGCCCGAACCCACGAAGCGGTGCGTGATCAGCCGGTCGAACTGCTTGCCGGCAAGAACGAGCATTTGCTGCGGGTTCTGCTCAGTGCGGCACCGATACTCGATGGCGGCAACCGTGTCCGCGGATGCATCGTTTCGATGAACGACGTCACCGCATTGCACATGATCAATGCCCAGTTGCTGGATACGGTCCATGAACTGGATCAGTCGAACGAGTTGATCCGGGTCCAGAACGAAGAGCTGGTGCGCCTCGCCACGCGCGATCCGCTGACCGGCTGCCTCAACCGCCGCGCCTTTTTCGAACGGGTTTCGGAGTTGATCGAGGCCGCGTCACGAAGCGGCATGCTACTCGCCTGCATCATGAGCGACGTCGACCACTTCAAACGCTTCAACGACGACTACGGTCACGCGATTGGTGACCAGGTGTTGCAGGCGGTGTCGGCGGCCTTGATGCGTGGCGTGCGCACCGAGGACGATCTGGTGTGCCGCTATGGTGGCGAGGAGTTCTGCATCATGCTGCCGGGGCTGTCGATGTCACAAGCCGCGGAGATCGCAGAGCGCCTGCGTGCCAGCATCGAGGCCAAGGCCGCCGCCGGCATCCGCTCGCACCCGGGCTTGCGCATCACGTCCAGTTTCGGCGTAGCCGAATTCGGCCCCGAAGTGGCCGACGAGAGTCAGTTGATCGCGCTTGCCGACGCCGCCCTGTACGGGGCGAAGCGGGCCGGCAGGAACCGTGTCCAGTGCGCCGGGCAAGGCAGCGACGTGATGGCCTGAGCCGCCCATGCGCGACGGCGCCCGGGCTGTCAGAGGTCGCGGCACAGGCCCTTCAGCACCAGGTCGGTCATGCTGACGATGCCGACCACCTTGCCGCTTTCGACGACGGGCGCGCGCGACAACTGGAAGCGCGTGAATAAGCGGGCGCAGTAGCGGATGTCCATTTCCGGATCGACGCTGATGACCGGCTTCGCCATCACTTCGTAGACATTGACCCGGCCCGGCGAGCGATCCTGGCCGAGTACCTGGCGGGCGATGTCGGATATCAGCAGGATGCCGTATTCGTCGTCGTCGTCGCGCTTGTCGACGACCAGACACTTGGTCTCGACATGCTTCATTCGTCGCAGGGCATCGGCGATCGTGGCCATCCCGTCGATGGTGTCGAACTCGTGCTTCATGACGTGATGGACGCGTACCACTTCGCCGCTCATAGTTCCTCTCCGACTGCGCTGATCAGTTCCTGCATCTGACGGCCGACGCCGACCGCGTCCTCGACATCGATCTGGAACGCGATGCCGGTGCCGGGCTTGCTGTCGAACTCCCCCTTGTCGGCGATTGTTTCCAATATGTTGCGGGCCAGATGCTTTTCGACCAGCAGCAACAGCATGTCGCGCTGGGTCTCGAGCGCCAGGCCGAAAAAGGTCTTGGCCTTCTGCAGTCCCTCTCCCCGTGCCTGGTTGATCACGGTCGCGCCGGTGGCGCCCGCCTCGCGTGCAGCCTGCAGCACCGCATTGGTCTTGTCGTCCTCAACGAGGGCGATCAACAACTTGAAATGCATGGTCAGTCACCTCTTTCGGTGGAACGTGCCTTCCGGCTCGACCGGTCCCGCGTACGCCATTCGGCGACCTGCGCATAGCTCATCACGGTCATCATCGGAAACAGGCTGGCAAAGGCAATCAGGCCGAAGCCGTCGAGCAGGACACTGCGTCCGGGCACCGTGCCGGCCAGACCCAGCCCGAGGGCAGTCACCAGCGGCACCGTCACCGTCGAAGTCGTGACGCCGCCGGAATCGTAGGCGAGCGCGATGATCAGTTTCGGCGCGACCAGGGTCTGCAGGATAACGACAATATAGCCGGCGATGATGTAGTAGTGCAGGGGGGTGCCGGTGACGATGCGGAAGGTGCCGAGGGCGATGCCGATGGCGACGCCGTTGGCCACCGCAATGCGCAGTCCCCAGACGCTGATCGCACCGCCCGACACCGCCGCTGCCTTGATCGCGACCGCGATCAGTGATGGTTCCGCGATCGTCGTCGAGAAGCCGATCGCCGCGGCGAACAGGTACACCCACAGGTAGTCGGCCCAATGCACCGGCGGGCGCTCGCCGGCGAGCGGGCCATAGATGAAGGTGGGATCGGTCAGTTGCTGGGCCATCAGCTTGCCGAGCGGGAACAATGCCTGGTCGAGCCCCTGCAGGAACAGCACGAGCCCGAGCAGCACGTAGGCGAAGCCGGTCAGTACCTGTCGCAACTGGGGGATCGGCTTGCGGATGACCAGGAATTGGAAGCCGAAGATGATGGCGGCGATCGGCAGCACGTCGAGCACTGTCTGCGCGATCGTCGCCGCAAAATGGCCGAGGCTCATTGCAGCAGCATCCCGTAGCCCATGACGAAAATCATCGGCGTCAACGACGCGAAGGCGATCAGGCCGAAGCCGTCGACCATCGGGTTGCGCCCCTCGATCGACGACGCGAGGCCGACCCCCAGCGCGGTGACCAAGGGCACCGTGATGGTCGAAGTGGTGACGCCGCCCGAGTCGTAGGCGATGCCGACGATCTCTTCCGGCGCGAACGCGGTCATGATCACGACACCGATATAGCCACCGATGATCAGCCACTGGATCGGCCAGCCGCGGATGATGCGCAATACGCCGAGCATGATCGCGAAGCCGACCGATACGGCGACCGTGTAGCGCAGGCCGTTGGCATAGTCATCGCGCGCTTCGCGCTGATTGTCGATGACGCCGCCCTCCGCGGCGATCTGCGCGGCCTCGTCGGCCACGGCGATCAGGGCGGGCTCCGCGACCGTAGTGCCGAAGCCGAGCGCGAAGGCGAACACCATCAGCCACGGCAGTGAACCCTTGCGCGCAAAATCGTAGGCCAGACGTTCGCCAATCGGGAACAGGCCCATCTCGAGTCCGCGGACGAAGAACGTGAGCCCGAGAATCACCAGCACCGAGCCGAACAGCAGGTCTGCAAGATCGGGAATCGGCTGGTGCAGCACCACCAGCTGGAAGAACGCGATGACGACGGCAATCGGTGCGAGATCGCGAACGCTGTCCAGCAGGGATTTCAGAAATAGCCGGAGCTGCTTGCTCAATGGACGATCCGGTGGCCGGTGCAGGGGTGGCGGGGCGCTGCGGCGGGCATGCCCGTGTGATCCGAAGGCGTCCCAGGTGAATGGTAATCCACTCCGGGCCGCGCTTCACCGGATGCACTGGCGGACGCTCCGGAATCACTGCGCAATGGCTTTTTCAGCTCAGCCGATAGACCTTCCACGGCAGCCGTTCGAGGTCGTAGCGGGCGATTCGCTCGCAGGCGCCTGGATCACCGTGGTAGCGCGGCGTGCCGTCCTCGCGCTGGGCGAGCAGGATCACCGTGGCACCGGCGAAATGGGGCGACAGCCGGTCGATGGCCATGTCTGCCTCGCCGGGGCTGTCGATCAGCGCCTCCGTCACCAGCACCACGACCAGCCGTTCCCGTTCCGTTTCGACGGCTGCCGCGTGGACAGTACTGGTTGCAGTCGGGCTCTCGCCGGCGTCGGATCTGGCGTCGACCGCGTCGGGTGCGAGCAGGGCTGCGCAATCCGGACAGTCGCCGGTGTCGGCGACGCAGACCTCGCGCAGCAGCATGCGGTCGATCGCGTAGCGCCGATCGCGGTCGACGATCGCGCAACGCCACTGGCCCTCGATACGAACCTGGACGATCCGGCACGACGCCGGCATCTCGGCGACCGTCGCAGCCGACACGTAGGCGGTCGCCGGCTCGGAATCGCCGCAGATTCGACACAAGTATGCCCATGTGGCCATTGTCGCCCCTTGTCGTTCCCCGCACCGGGCCCTCCGGTGCCAGCTCGTCCATCGTGATTCCGGCAGTCTATCCGGCGTCGTCCGGGCTGACCAGATGCGGCGTGGCGAGGCTGGCCGCGAATTGTCGGTATCGGCTTCGCACGTCGGCGACGTCGGTGGGCTCGGGCAGCGCCGAGACTGCACTTCGCAGCAGCATCTCGGCGTGCCGTGACAAGGCCTGTCGATCGCCGGCGCGACGGCACAACGGCGCCAGTTCTTCGAGCATCTCCATCATCCTGATCGTTACCGGCGCGTTGCCGCGGGCGTATTGCCGGATCGGATCGAAAGCGGCATCGATGGCCTTGTCGAAGCTCACCGGTGAATCGCAGAGCCGGGCGATGCCCTCGTCGTCTCGGTGCCAGACGGCCGGCATGCGACGACCGGCCAGCAGCGACAGCGCCGATCCGAGCCGGTCGACGCAGGTGATCGCGGTGAATGGGTCGTTGATGCCCGGCGACAGTGCGCGCGACGCGATCTCGACCAGTTGATCGAGCGCGAACTCGATGTCCTGGGTGGCAGTGCGCTGCGCACCGAACACCATCGATCGCCGCAGCCGGGCAGCCAGTTCGTCATCGACCCGCCGTTGCGGCCAGACCGACATCAGCAGTGATCCGCTGAGCACGTACTGGCCGGGCCTGCGGCGCAGGCGGATCACCAGATCGTGTCCGGCCGCGAGCGCCACCAGACCGGCGCGGTCGACCGCCTGGACGTAGGCATGACAGTCGGCAAGGATCCGTGCCGGTGGCTCGTCGAAACCGTGGGGACGGTCGCTGGCGACGGCGTTGCCAGGGTCCTCGTCGTCGTCAGCGTCGAGGCGCTGCGGATATAGGCTGTCCATCAGCGAATGCAGGTCGCGGTAGATGATCTCGATCAGGGTGTCGGCCTGAATCGTTACCGCGACGTGGTGAATGTAGACGACCAGCGTCACCACGCTGGCCACCGCCAGGACCACGCCAAGGGCGACCGCGATGCGGGGCACGAAGGCATCCAGGGGGTCGTGGCGGATCGCGCTCAGGACCAGCAGGCCGTAGAGAAAGGTCGCCAGAAAGGCGCCGAGCGCGACCTGATTGACCCGGTCCCTGATGAAGTTGCGCAACATGCGCGGTCCGAACTGGCCCGACGCCAGCGACAGGGCGACCAGCGTGATCGAGAACACCACGCCGGCGATCGTCACCATCGAGCCGGCGATCGTGGACATCACGGCGGTGGCACCTTCGCTGCTGACCACCAGCGCCCAGCCGAGTCCGTCGAGGGCATCGCCACCGATCCGCTTGTCCGCGTAGAGCGCCAGCCACGCCAGCACCGCAGCGGCGAGCAGCATCAGCGACGGAACGAGCCAGTAGCTCGTGCGCAGGCGTTCCCACAGGTAGCGCAGCCGGACCATCATCGCCGCTGCTCCGCCTCCGGCCGTCCCTCGCGCAGCGCTGCGGCCGTCTCGTGCAGGGCCGATACGACGGGCTTCGGCGGTTGCTGGGGCAGGGTGGCGAGCCCGGTGGTCCAAGCCAGCTTCGGGTCGATCAGGCGAAGCACCCGAGTTCGGCCCGGCTTGCCGATCTGTTCGAGTACGCTGCGCGGAATGATCGTGCTCCAGCCGCCGGTGCACACGTGCGCCAGCAGACTGACGATCGAATCCGTCTCCAGCGTCGGTTCCGCCCGGGCACCGACCGACGCGAAGGTCTCGTCGATCGTTCGGCGATTGAGCATGTCGGGCGTCAGCAGGCACAGTGGCAGGCCGGCGGCGTCGGCCCAGCGGATCTGGTCGACGCCGCCGAGCGGGCCGTCACTCGGTGTCAGCAGCACGTGGTCCTCGACCCAAAGGGGCTGGCAATCCAGTGCCAGGTCGCCGCGATCGGGCAGGTAGAGGACACCGGCATCGATTTCGAAGCGCGCGAGCCTGTTGCGGATCTCGTCGGTGGACAGCGAACGCACTTCGATCGACACCAGTGGGTGGCGTTGCGCGAAGGCTGCGCTGAGGGCGCTGACCGCGGTCAGCGCGGTCGGAATCACGCCGATGACCAGACGCCCCTCGAGTCGATCGCGCAAGGCTGCCAGTTGCTGCCGCAGCCCGGCGGCACCGTCGGCCAGGCGCTGCGCAAACGCGAGCACGCAGCGGCCCTCCGCGGTCAAGCCGCCGAACTGCTGTCCGCGCTCGACCAGCGTGACTCCGAGTTCCGACTCGATATCGCGGATGGCCGCCGACAGGGTCGATGTCGAGACGTGACAGGCGGCCGCCGCCCGTCCGAAGTGTTTCTCGCGGGCGAGTGCGATCAGGTACAGATATCGGCGCGCGATCACGTTCGCATTCCGACATGTGCAAGCCGCAGCGGCAGTCCCATGGCGCTCCCCACGCCGACGTTCCGGCCTGCATGGTAACGCGGGCACGTCGCGGCGGCATGCATGGTGGATCGGATAAGCTCGATGCTGGAGACACGGTCAGGAACAGGCGATGGCGAGGATCGTACCGGACGGCTGGCGGGAACTCGACGCCAGCGGAGCAGCTGCGCGCGAGATCGAGACCCTCGATGTGCTCGAACGGACGTTGGGCGACGCCTATACGGTCTATCATGCGATCCACTGGTCGACGGTCGAGGGCGGTCGGTCGATTTACGGCGAGATCAGCTTCGCCGTTGTCAATCGTGGCGGCGCGGTATTGCTGATCGAGCAGGTGGGCGGCCTGCTCGACGAAAGCGACGGCCCGTTGGCGAAGCGCCATCCCGGTCGCCGGCTCGAAGTCGCGGCCGCGATCGGGCACAGCCTGCGCGTCATGCGACGCAAGCTGTCGGTGCGCTGCGACGGCGCGCCGGTCGCGCTCGAATACCTGCTGTACTGCCCGGACTACCGGGTGCGCGCCCGCGAGAGCGCCGGTATCGCCGCCGACCGGATCGTCGATGCCGATCAGCGCGGTGACTTGCCCCGGATCATCGCGTCGGTGCTGGGCGAGGGCGAGCCGGCGTCGATCAGCGCACCGGTACACGGTTTCCTGCGCGACCTCATCCAGCTCGAGGCCGACGTCGGCGCGTTGGTGGGGCGGGCGCAGGTACTGGTCAATCGCGTCGCCGGCGGTCTCGCGCACTGGGCCCGCAGCATCGAAATGACGCCATACCGCCTACGCGTGACAGGGACCGCCGGCTCAGGCAAGACCCAGCTCGCGCTCGCCGAGTACCGGGCGGCGGTCGAGGCCGGGCAGCGAGCACTCTATGTCTGTTACAACCGGCCGTTGGCCGACCATTTCCGGCGCATTGCGCCGCCGGGTGGCGAGGTCTGCAGCTTCCACATGCTGTGCGATCGGCTCCTGCGCGCCCACGGCCGGACCCCCGACTTCGGGCGTGCCGACGCTTTCGACGTGCTGGTGGACGATGCGCGTCGCCTGACGCCGGGCGACGACTTCAGGTTCGACTGCGTGATCGTCGATGAAGGGCAGGATTTTCCGGCGACATGGCGCGACCTGGTGCTTGGGCTGGCGCGCCCGGCGGCGCGATTGCTGTGGCTCGAAGATCCGCTGCAGAACCTCTATGGCCGGACGCCGGTGGCACTGCCCGGCTGGGTCGGCCTGCGGGCCCGCGGCAACTATCGCAGTCCGCGCTCGATCGTGCAGATGCTGGCGGCGCTGCTGCCCGATGATCAGTCGATCGAAGCGCGCTCTCCGCTGCCGGCCGGCGCGCTGACGGTGCTGCAGTACGAATCCGACGAAGAACTCGATGCCCGTGTCCGGGAAGCGATCCGCACGTGCTACGGCGAGGGCTTTCGCAGCAACGATACCGTACTCGTCAGTTTTCGCGGGCGCGAACATTCGCGCCTGCTCGGCCGCGGGTCGCTCGGCAGAATCCGGCTGCGCCGCTTCACCGGTGCCTACGACATGTTCGGCGAGCCTGAGTTTTCCGAAGGCGACCTGCTCGCGGAATCGGTGTACCGATTCAAGGGCCAATCGGCGCCCGCGGTCGTGCTGGCCGAGGTCGATTTCGAGCAATTGGATGATCTCGCACTACGCAAGATCTTCGTCGGTGCCACGCGGGCGACGATGAAACTGATCGTCGTGGCCAGTGCGCGAGCCGCTGCCGCACTTGCCGAGCGGGGCGTGCCGTGAGCGGCGCTGCCGTCGGCGGTCGGGAGCATGCCACGCATGCCCGACAGGCCGCGGCACCCGGTGCCCGGCCCGCCGGCCGGAACTACCTGTCGGCGGGCAAGTTGACCGCCTCGCGGGGGCTTGCGGCATGCTCGCCGCATTTCGCCCGCGCCCGCGTGATCGCGGCCATCTCGAGGCTCGCCAGCATGCCGTCGCAGTGCGCCACGGTCCTGGGATCGTCACCCGGCTCGTTCAGACATTCGCACAGCGTCGGGCCACCGCGTCGGGTCGCCGCGGCTTCCGGGCCGGGCGCTCCCGCTTCGGCATGGGGTGTCCGGCGCGAGCCTCCACCCTCGTCCGCGGCCACGGCCGTGGGCGCCACAACCGCGATCGCCATCGCAAGCAGATGATTGCGCATCGTCATCGCCACCATTGTGCCGCAGGCGGCGAGCACGAGGGTTTCACACCGGTAACCGCGTTGTTGCGAAAGGTGAGGACGTTCGCGCGGCCAAAAAAAAAAAGCCGGCCGTGAGGCCGGCCGGCTGCCTGCGGCGCCCGGACTACTTGACCGCTTCCTTCGCCGCATCGGCGCCTTCGCGAGCGGCCTGGACGGCGGCCTCGGCTGCCTTGCGGGCCGCTTCCGCGGCTTCTTCGGCGCCTTCCTTGGTCGCTTCGACCGCATCGGAGGTCTTTTCCTTGGCGCTTTCCATTGCCTCGGAGGCACCTTCCTTGGTGGCTTCAGCGGCTTCGGAAGCCTTTTCCTTGGCAGCTTCCATGGTCTCCGACGCCTTCTCGCCCGCAGCCTCGGCGCCGGACTTGATCGCGTCGCCGGCGGCGGCAGCACTCTCCTTGGCGGCATCCACGGCCTTGGCGGCGGATTCCTTGGCGCTTTCGAGTGCCGAACTCGGTGCCGGCGGCGGCGCTTCCTTGCCGCAGGCGGCCACGCCGACGGCGATCAAAAGGCTGACGAGCAACGAATGTTTCATCTGACCAATACCTCTCTTCTTTCAGGATCGATTTGCCGGGGGCCGCGACGCGATTGGCATGGTGCATTGCGGTGTCGGCAGGACGGCAATGCTAGCATGGGCACTGCGGCATCGATTGGCGCAACGCGGAATCTTTTGTGTCCGCCGATTTCCGCCCCGAGCGCGGTCTGAGCCGGCGCCGGGCCCGGCCGCGGCAGCTCCTGGCGCCTTCGTCGGTCCACATGCCCGGTCAATCAGTCGTGTCGCCGTTGCGGCCGGCACCGGTGGCCGGGGAGCGCGCCAGGTGGCCTCGTTCCGGCGTCAGCCCGGGCAGCTGGCCGCTCGGCCCGGCGCCTTCAGGCTGCCCTGCCGTCGCCGCCACCACAGGGCGCCGGACGCGGCGGCCAGCAGTGCCGCGGTGCCGGGGGCAGGTACCGGATTCGGACCCGGGTCCGGCACGGGGCCGCCCGGCACTTGCAGGCTGAGCAGGCCACCACCGCTGTTCGGGTCCCAGAACTGGGCGTGGGCGAACGTCTCCCCGCCCGCGGCGCCAACCGTCAGTTCGTAGTCGATGATCGCGGTATATTCCTCGCCGACGAGTATCGGATCGAGCAGGAAGTTGAAGGTGGCGTTGTCGATCCGGTAGTTGAGGACCGCGCTGCCCAGATCGAACCCGCTGAGCAGATGATCGATGGAGCCGGTGAGGTGCCGGCCCTCTTCGATCTCGAAGTCGCGGTCGCGGCCGAGGATCTGGACGGTGTCGGTCAGGCTGGCGAACACGCCTAGTCGAGGCGTTTGCGCAAGTACTTCGACCTCCAGCCGAGCGAACAGGAAATCGTCGGTCTGGGCGCCGAAATCCACAAGCGACAGAAAGGTGTTGCTGAACCGAACCTGATGTCTGGCATCGGCACTATCCTTGAGATAGGTCGCCCGATAGCTGCCGGATATGTCGCCACGCTCGCTGTCCACATGGACCCAGGCGCCGAATTCACCCGCATCGTTGGCAAACCCGCGTGCTTCGTTCAACGCACCGAACGGATCGGTCGGATCGTTCGGTTCGGTGTCGAGTTGCAGGGAAACGTTCTGGCTGCCGTCTGCGTTCGGCCACGCGAATTCGACCCTGGATTGATCGACAGTGCCACCGTCTGGATCGCGCGCGGTGGCGGCGATGTGGCCAAGGAAGTCGATCGGGTAGGCGATCGCGCCGGTATTGGCCGTGAGCAGCAGCACGGCGAGCATCGCAAGCGTTCCACGCGTGCCCCTGATGCGATGCTGGCGGGAAGGATTCGAATTCATGACTGGCCTCCATTTGGAATCGGGTAGGCGCATGGCATCCACGCCATGCCCTTGAGGTCACCCTATGGCGGCGCCATGACGGCTGCCATACCCAATTCCACAGCGCCCGACGCCCATCCCACCGCCGCTGTGTCCGGCCGGATCGGCCCGAGCCCGCACCGGGCCTGGGCTGCGGTGAGTCGCGCCTTGCCGGTGTCGGACCCGGCCACCTGCTGTGGGCCGGCGCGGAAGACGCACAACTGCCGTGACGTCGGTCACGGCGTCCGGCTCAGTCGGGGGCGGCCTGGAGGCGTGCCGCCAGTTCGCTGCGCGAGCGTGCGCCGAGCTTGCGGAACACCGACTGCACCTGCTTGGCGACGGTGTGCGCGCTGGCCTGGCGGCGAAGGGCGATGTCCTGGTTGGTCGAGCCGGCGAGGATCGCCGCGAGCACCTCGCGCTCGGCCGCGGTGAGACTGCGGACGCGCCGCTCGTCCACCAGCGGATAGGCGCCCACCAGCAGTCGCTCACCGGCCAGCGACAGTTCGGCCAGCTTGGTACGCAGCCCGCTGGGTGCGAAGAAGGCAGCGAGTTCGGTGCGTGAGCACAGTCCGAGCTTGGCCTGGGCGCTGGCGGTGGAATTGGTGATCGCCGACGGCGAGAGGCCGAGGGTGTAGCTGATCTGCTTGCTGGACTGGCCGAGCCCGGCAAACTCGGCGACCTGGCGTTCGCGCATGGTCAGGCCGCGCGGATCGGGGAAGGCCGGATCGTTGCGCACTGCGACGACGAAGCGGCGCTGGTCGCTGTCGAAGATGTCCACCAGCGACCAGCGCCCCTCCACCAGCGCCTGCCAGCCTGCCAGCGCCTGCTCCGGGTCGCTGCGGCCGGCGCGAGTGCGCAGGTGGTCGAGCTGTCGCACCCGTTCACGCAGTTGCTCGCGGTGCGTGCGGCTGCCGGCTTCGTCACGCGCCTCGTACAGGTGCCCGCTGCCGTCGAAGATCGCCTCGACGACGGCGGCTTCCGGACTCAGGCCCGAAGCCAGCCGACGCAGCCGCAATCCGGCCGCGAGATGGCTCGCCGCGAGCGGCCACAGCCCCAGTTCGCGGGCACTCGGGCGGCCGCTGCGCAGCAGCGCGGTGGCCAGCATCAGGCCCTGGCCGGTGCCGGTGAAGGCCTTGACGCCGAGGCTGTCGCGCACCAGGCCCAAACCCTTGCGGCGGAAATTGGCGCGCTCCTCCGGCATTCGCGCGAATACTGTCTCGC
This sequence comes from Rhodocyclaceae bacterium, assembly GCA_020445765.1. GTDB lineage: Bacteria > Pseudomonadota > Gammaproteobacteria > Burkholderiales > Rhodocyclaceae > Cognatazoarcus. The sequence continues at coordinate 14,462 of JAGRFY010000043.1, forward strand.
TCATCGTGTTGACGCCGACATCCCGGCGGTAGACCAGGTCCACCGCCTGTGGCGATTCGTCGACGCTCTCGCGCAATACCTGCGCCACCCGTTGCGGGCCGCGCGTCACCAGCGCCTGCACGACAGCCGCGGTCGGGGTGTAGCGGAAGGTGTAGATGGTCGGCCAGATGCCGCGCTCGAACAGCGGTGCAGCCCGCTCGAGCACCTCGGACAGCCAGCCCTGGTCGTCACCATCGACCCGGTAGCCGGCTTCCAGCAACGCGACCCAGTCCCTGATTCTCATGATGCGATCGATGGCCGACCTGACACGGAGGCGGCGACGCTCGCCGCGCTCGAGCGCCGATCTCGCTTGCCGGGCCTGCGATCCCGCGAAGCCGGCCGCGACTGCGGCAGCGCCCGGGTCGCCTCGGCCGCCTGGCCGGTGTCGGCCGGACCGTCCATCGGGCGCGAGGCGACGTCGCCACCGGCCAAGCATAGGACTTCCGGTACAGTCGCGCCAGACGCCGCGGGAACGCATCGGCCGCGGCGGGGTCGATAAGCGATCCTGATCGAGGGGAGAAGATCCATTGGAACAAGCATCGCTGTGGCTCGAGATGCCCGAGGTCGCCGAGGTGCTGCCGGACGCCTGGCGCGACGAGTCCCTGTTCGCAGCGCGGCTGCGCGCGATCGACGTGGCGAGCTACGCGCGCACCCGCAATCACCTCGACGGCGCGGTCACCGGGCTGTCGCCCTGGATCGCGCACGGCTTCTCGCCGGTGGCCCAGGTGGTGGCGTGGCTTGCACGCTATCGGGGCTTGCGGGCGCGGCACAAGCTGGCCTACGAATTCGCATGGCGCGAGTATTTCCACCACGTCTGGGCGCGGCTCGGCGACGGCATCCTGGCCGACATCCGGCCCGGGCTCGCCGGCGTGCGCTACGGCCGCGAACTGCCGGGCGCGTTGCTCGAGGCGCGGACCGGGCTGGCGCCGGTCGATCAGGCCGTACGCACCTTGTATCGCAGCGGCTACCTGCACAATCACGCGCGCATGTGGCTGGCGAGCTTCCTCGTCCACTACGCCAAGGTCGATTGGCGGGTCGGGGCCGACTGGATGTACTCATATCTGCTCGACGGCGATTTCGCATCGAACCATCTGTCCTGGCAGTGGGTGGCGGCGACCTTCGGCCGCAAGCCCTATCTGTTCAATGCCGAGAACGTCGCCCGTTTCGCACCGGCCGACTGGCAGTGCGCTGGCAGCGCGCTCGACGCGGACCACGCCACGCTCGACGCCCTGGCGCGCAGCCCCGGGCGCATCCTGTGCGGATGTCGGCGCAGTGAGGCGGTGGCGGTGCCGCCGGCGCTGGCCTGCCCGCCGCCGGCACTGCTCGAAGCGGGCGACGGCCTGTTGCCGGCGATCGCACCCGGGCGCACCGTGATCCTGCTTCACCCCTGGCACCTGCGGCCACCGCCGCGGCGCCCGGACGGCGCGTTGGTGCTCGGCGTGGTCCACCTGCCGTTCCATCGACGCTTCCCCTGGTCGTCGCAGCGCTGGCATTTCGTCCTGCCCCGCCTGCGCAAGGTCTGCGACCGCCTGTTCGTCGGCGATGCGTCGATGCTGGTGCCGGTGCTCGGCAAGCGCCGGGTGATCGCGGAGCGCACTCGCTACCCCGAGTACCGGGAGGTACTGCAGGCCCTGGCCACCGACCTGCGCGAGCCACCGCGCTGGCTGCCGGATCCACCGGCCCTGAGTCCGTCGTTCAGCCATTACTGGCGTCGCTACGGGCCGGAGTCGCGCAAGCGGCGGGAGCCGGGCGCCCGCAGCGGCCTGTAGGCAGGCTCCGACAGCAGGCGCCGACACGCGCCGACGGGCGCAGGCCCGCGTTCCCGCTAGCCTGACGATATCCGGTGTTGCGTGGAGGTTCGTGATGGGCTGGCCGAACGATGGGTGGCGATTGCTCGTGGTCGCGCTGCTGGTGGCGCTGTGGCCGGCCACCGGCACCGCGCAGGATGCCGCTTCGCTGCTCGGCGCACCGACCCGCGAGGCGGTCGAGCCGCCGCCGCGCGTCATCGAGACCGAGCGTTCCGCCGCGGTCGACTCGCGGATTCGCGAGCGGCTCGCCGCGATCTATCGCGAGGTGGCCGGGCTCGAGTCGGTCACCGTCGAGGTCCGCGAAGGCGTGGTCGAACTCTCCGGCGTGGTGCCTTCGCCGGCACGCGCTCAACGTGCGATCCGCTTCGCCACCCAGGTCGAAGGGGTGGTCGAGGTGGAGAACTCGCTCGAAGTGGACCGCAATCTCGAGCGTCGGCTCCGCGTCGGCTGGCAGGCGCTGGCCGCAGCCGTCGAGCGGCTGTTCGCCAACCTGCCGCTGCTGCTGGCGGCGGTGTGCCTGGTGCTGCTGGCGTGGTGGATCGGTCGCTGGCTGTCGCGGCGTCACAACTGGCTGGTGCGGATTGCGCCGAACCCGTTCATCGCAATGTTCATCGGGCAGGCGCTGCACCTGCTGCTGGTGGTGCTCGGTTTGGTGGCCGCGTTGGTGCTGTTCGACGCGACGGCGCTGATCGGGACCATCCTCGGTGCCGCCGGCATCGCCGGCTTGGCACTCGGATTCGCCATCCGCGACACCGTCGAGAACTATATCGCCAGCCTGCTGCTGAGCATCCGTAACCCCTTCGAGGTCAACGACTACGTCGCGATCGACGGCTTCGAAGGCAACGCCCTGCGCATGACCTCGCGGGCGACGGTGCTGCTGTCGCCCGACGGCAACCACATCCGCATCCCCAATGCCAAGGTTTTCAAGGCGGTGATCGTCAATTACACGCGGCGTCCGGAACGACGGTTCCGCTTCGACATCGGGGTCGACACCGAGCTGGATCTGTTGCCGGTGCAGTCGCTGGCGATGCGAACGCTGTCGTCGGTGCCCGGCGTGCTGTCCGATCCGGAGCCGATGGTCGTGGTCGAGGCGCTCGGCGATTCGAACGTCGTGCTGTCGGCCTATGGCTGGATGGACCAGCGATCGGCAAGCTATCCGAAGGTACGCAGCGAGGCGATCCGGTCGGTCAAGCAGGCCTTCGACGAAGCCGGCGTGGTGATGCCCGAGCCGATCTACAAGCTGCGCGTGATCGACGATGCCGGTGCCACCGAATCCGCCGGCGATCGCATCGGCAATGCACCCGTCCATGACCGTCGCATGCAGGACGTCAGCGCCGACCGCAGTATCGAGGTGCGGGTGCGTGCCGAGCAGGGCGCCGCCGACGAGGAAAACCTGCTCTCGCCACAGGTGTCGCGTGAATCATGACCGCGCGCACGGGGCTGGCACGGCCACCGGCAGTCGGCACCCGTGCGCCGTCGGTCGGCGGGTCGCCGTCGTCCGTCCGGTCGTCCCGAGCGGTGGCCGGTCGTCGGCAAATCGCGGGTCATGCGCGGGCGTTCGCGACCTGCGGGCGACGATGTCACACAGTGCGCGGCAACGGCAATCCGGCCCAGTGGCACCGGCCATCGCCGATCGGCGCGGCCGGGATCGTGTCGTGACGTGGCCGACCCCGGCCACGGCGCGACCGCGCGCGGTGCGGGCACCCCAAAGCCCGCGGCGGTGATGTCACAGAATATAACTTAGGTAATAGATCACGGCGCCGCAGCCGGACCCGTCAAGAGCCCGCGCCGGCGGCCGATAGCTCCAAAGGGCGCCGCATGGCCTGCCTTGACCGGGGCGTGAAACCGCGATTTGCCGATTCTGCGCGGAGTCCGACGGCGCGTGTCCCGGAGACCGTGGCCGATGGCGACATCGCCCGCCCAATGTCGATCGCAAGATGATCAATCACCTTTGAACTGGAGTGACTACGCCATGAACCGCACGATGCTCGCCGCAGCGACGGCTGCCTTCCTGATTTCCTCTCCCGCCCTCGCCATCGACAATCCATCGACGATTTCAGGCGCGGCGATCGTCAGCCTCGACCAGGCGAAATCGATGATCGAATCCGGCGTTCCGGTCTTCGACGTGCGCTCCAAGAACGAGTATGCCGAGGGTCACGTGGTCGGTGCGGTCAACGTTCCGTACAAGGAGCGCAGTCCGAAGGTCGCCGACTTCGACGGCAGCAATGACAAGTTCGATCTGAGCCAGTTGCCGGCGGACAAGGGCGCCAAGGTCATCTTCTACTGCAACGGCATCGATTGCTGGAAGAGCTACAAGGCGAGCGTGACGGCGGTCGGTGCCGGCTACACCGGCGTCAACTGGATGCGCGATGGCTACCCCGGCTGGAAGGCCAAGGGCTACCCCGTCAAGTGAGGATTCGATGTGGCCGGTGCGCGCGCGCCGGCTGCTGCTGCCGAACGCGAATGCGCATCTGACGGAGATTGACATGAAGTGGATGGCCGGATTCTCGATCAGGGCCAAACTGTTCGGGCTCGCACTGGGCGCGGTCCTGATCATGACCCTGATTGCCGGAGTGGCGCTGTATGCCAACGACGCCAACGACCGCGCCATGCGCGATGTCATCGACGGCAGCTTCCGCCCGCTCAATGCGTTGAAGGCGATCGACAACGATCTGCGGGAAGCGCGATTCCGACTGGCATCGGTGCTGCTCGACCAGACCGGGCCGCCGAACGCCAAGCGACAGGTCGAGGCCTTGCTGGAGCGACTGCCGGCAAAGTGGCAGGCCTACCTGTCGCGGCCCGGTCGCGACAGCGCATCCGATGAGGAGCGTACGCTGGAGATGGCGCTCGACGCCAGCATCGCCAAGCTGCCGGCCTTCATGGGCGACGTGCTGCAAGCCTACGATGCGCCGGATGTCTATGACCGGCTGACGGCGATCCTCGAGGATCGATGGCCGTGGCTGACCACTGCGGTGATCAAGCCGATCGACCAGTTGATCGAATTGCGTCGGGCGGCGGTCGATCGCACGGTGGCCTCGTCGCTCGCGCTGAACCAGCGGCTCGACCGCCTGACCCTGATCATCGTCGCCATCGGCCTGGTCCTGATGATCGCGACCAGCGCATTGATCGCCCGCGCCACGCAGCGCTCGGTCGGTGGCCTGCGCGACATCATCCGGCGGGTTGCCGACGGTGACTTCGCGGCCCAGGCCGAGGTCCGCGGCAAGGACGAGATCGGGCAGATGAGCGCCGACATGAACGCCACGCTGACCAGCCTGCGAGCGGCGATCGGCGGCGTGAAGTCGGCCGCATCGACGCTGGCCGAGGCCTCGGGCACGTTGTCACGCGACGCGCGCAGTGCGGACGCAGGTGCCAACGAGCAATCCGACAAGGTGATGCAGATCACCGCCGCGATGGAGCAGCTTTCGGTCAGCGTCGCGGAGATTTCGGCGGGCGCGGAGAAGGTCTCGGCTGCGGCGGGAAATTCCCGCGAGGTCGCCGGTGAAGGTGCCCGGCTGATGGACGAATCGCGCCAGGCGACCGAGCGCGCGCTGCGGGCCAGCGCCTCGTCGAGCAAGGTGATCAGCGAATTGAGCGGCACCACCAATCGCATCAGCGAGGTCGCCAACGTCATCAACGAGATCGCCGGTCAGACCAATCTGCTGGCGCTCAATGCCGCGATCGAGGCGGCCCGGGCCGGCGAACAGGGCCGTGGCTTCGCAGTGGTCGCCGACGAGGTGCGCAAGCTCGCCGAACGGACGGCACGGAGCACGGCGGACATTTCCGAGATGCTGACGACCGTGCAGGAACAGACCGACGCCGCCGTCCAGTCGATGCATGCAGTCGATGCCGATGTTCAGTCGGGCGCAGAGAACTTCCGCAACCTCGAGCAGATCTTCGACAAGATCCTGGCTGCGGCCGGTGAGGTCAATGCCCGCGCCGACGAGATCGCCTACGCCACCACCGAACAGCGCCAGGTCGCCGAGCAGACCGCACAGGGCATGGAAACCATCGCGCGCATGGTCGAGAGCACCGGTGCTGCGGTCAGCAGCGTCTCTGGCGTTGCCGACCACACGTCGACGATGGCCAACGACCTGCAACAACTGGTCGCCAGGTTTCGCATCGCCTGATCCGGTCTCGAGCGGCGCGTGCGAGCGCCGGACCGATGCCGCCAGGTGGCTGGCAGTGGCGTCCGGTGTGCGCACCGACCCTCGCCGCAGGCGGAGTGGCCGCCATCTGCCGCGACCCGCCGCCGCATGGGGTCTAGAATGCAGACGGGAAGCGGCCTCACCGCTTCGCCCGTGATTCCTTGACCCTCGGCCGGAGCACTGGATATGGATGACAAGCGTCTCGCGATCGTGGTTGGCGCCGGGCCCGGGCTCGGCGCCTCGCTGGCGAGGCGCTTCGCCCGCGCCTCGATGAACGTGGTGATGGCCTGCCGCCATCCGTCGCGCATCGATACCCTCGCGGCGGAGTTCAGCGGCATCGGCCACAGTGTCTGTACGCGCGAGTGTGACGCCTGCGACGAGAGTTCGGTGCAGGCCTTGTTCGAGTGGTCCGACGAGCGCTTCGGCGCGCCCGATATCGTCGTCTACAACGCCGGCGCCTTCGTCCAGCGGCCATTGCTCGAAACCAGCGCCGGCGAGTTCGAACACTGCTGGCGCGTCGGCTGTCTCGGCGGCTTCCTGGTCGGTCGTGAGGCGGCGCGCAGCATGCTGCAGCGGGAGCATCGCGGCGGTGCGATCCTGTTCACCGGCGCCACCGCCAGCCTGCGCGGAGGCGCTGGTTTCCACAACCTGGCCGTGGGCAAGTTCGGGTTGCGGGCGCTCGCCCAGAGCATGGCCCGCGAACTCGGCCCGCAGGGAATCCATGTCGCCCACGTCGTCATTGACGGTCGGATTCGTGCCCCTGCGGTGGTCGAGCAGGGGAGCGACGACGGTGGCCGGCTGCTCGATCCGGACGAGTTGGCCGAGGCCTACTACCAGCTCGCAATGCAACCGAAAAGTGCCTGGACCCAGGAACTCGACCTGAGGCCGTGGGTCGAGCGCTTCTGATCAGACCGCGACCGCCGTCGGCATCGCAGGCGGGGCATCGGACGGTGCCGTGAGCGGCACGGTCACGACCATGCACGTGCCCGCGCCGTGCTCACCGGTGCGGGCTTCGATTCGTCCGCCGAGCATCACCGTGACGATCTGGTGGCAGATGTACAGCCCCAGCCCGGTGCCGCCATCGTGCCGCCTGGTGGTAAAGAACGGATCCCAGATCCGGCCACGAATCTCGGGCGCGATGCCCTGCCCGTCGTCGCAGACCCGCAGTTCGAGCGATTGTCCGGTGCGTCTCGCGCGGATCGAGATGGTGCCTGGGCTACCCTCGGGGAATGCGTGGATTGCCGCATTTCGCACCAGATTCTCCACCACCTGCCCGAGCGGGCCGGGGTAGCCGTCGACGATCAGCCCCGCCGGTATGTCGCGTTCGATCTCCGACACCGCGTGCTTCAGGGTATTGCCGGACAGGGCGAGCACGTCGTCGATCAGCTCATCCACGGCAAACTGCTGCCGATCGGTGCTGGCGCGGTCGGCGGCGACCTGCTTGAAGCGGCGGCTGAGCGCATTGACGCGCTCCAGATTGGCGTGGGCCAGTGCCAGGCCTTCACCCTGATCCGTCGCAAAGCGCTCGAATTCGGAGCGCCTGATGCCGCGTCCGTAGGCCTCCTGCAGCCGACCCAATTGATCCTGCAGGGCGCCGACGGCCAGCGTGGCGGCACCGAGCGGCGTATTCATCTCGTGGGCGACACCGGCGACCAGCAACCCGAGCGACGACAGCTTTTCCTGCCGCATCAACTCGTCGTGGGAAGCATCGAGCGCTTCCAGCGCCTCGGCGAGCTCGCGGTTGCTGCGGGCCAGGGAAATCGCGGCCTGCTCGACGTCGACGCGGCTGCGCGCCAGGGCGGCGGCAAACAGTGACACCGCTACCAAGGCGATGCCCGCGATCCCGGCAACCTGCCCCGCGGAGGGTACGCGTTCGGCTGCCAGTCGTTCGTCGGTGACGAAACTGACCGCGTACCATTGGGGGTGCGTGCCACCATCGGGATGCGCGCCCCCGGTCACGCGGCGATAGGTCCACAGCCCTTCCGGACGAACGACGCTGCCGGCTTCCTCGGCCGACGCGCGCATTCGTGCCCAGACATCGGGATGGCGAAGATCGAAGCGTCGCGTCGTCTCGTCGCGGACGAAGGCGAAGGCGTCGGCTTCGTCCGGGGCATGCAGCCAGAACCCCTTTTCGTCGAGCAGGGACAGGTGGTTGCCCGAACTCTCGGCAAAGGCCTCGAGAATTGGAGCGA
>JAGRFY010000185.1 GCA_020445765.1 Rhodocyclaceae bacterium
GATCAAGGAGGTGCTCGACGTCATGGTCGAACTTGCCGAATCCGGCATGACGATGATCTGCGTGACCCACGAGATGGGCTTCGCCAAAACGGTCGCGGACCGGGTGATCTTCATGGACCGGGGCGAGATCATCGAGCAGAATGAGCCTCACGAATTCTTCAACAATCCCCAGAACGAGCGCACCCGGCTGTTCCTCAGCCAGATCCTGAACCATTGACGACGCGGCGCAGTGCGCCGCGCGCGAAGCGATGAGCGACACTGCCCAACTGCCGCTGTTCCCCCTCAACACCGTGCTCTTTCCGGAGGGCCGCCTGCCGCTGCGGGTGTTCGAGTCCCGCTACATGGACATGGTCAGCCGCTGCCTGCGCGAGCAGGCCGCCTTCGGCGTCTGTGCGATCGCCTCCGGCCAGGAGGTCGGCGAAGCGGCAGTGCCGCGGCTGGTCGGCACCGAGGCCCGGATCGAGCGCTGCGACATGGCGGAAGCGGGCATCCTCGAGGTCGTCGCCAGGGGCGAACGCCGCTTCCGCATCGTCGATCACGAAGTGCAGACCGACGGCCTGCTGACCGCCACGGTGTCGTGGCTGGACGAGCCGGATCCGCTGCCGGTGCCCGAAGCCCAGGCCGAGCTGGTGCCGCTGCTCGCCGGCATCGTCGCCGAACTCGGCGAGCGCATCGCCCGTCCGCACCGGCTGGATGATGCCGGCTGGGTCGGCGCCCGCTATTCCGAGCTGCTGCCGATCCCGGTCGATGCGCGCCAGGCCCTGCTCGAGCTCGACGACATCGTCAGCCGGCTGGAGATCATCCAGACCTACCTGCGCCAGCACCGGCTGCTGGGAGAGGGTTGAACTCACCCACCCCGTCGAGAATGCGGCGTACCGGCGTCGGCAGCGGCAATGCGTCGAGGGCCGTGGTATCGGCCCAGCGCGCTGCGGGTTCTTCGAGGCGAGCCGGGACTTCGTCGAGCTCCACCAGCCACGGACAGATCGTCAGCGTGAAGTGGGTGAAGGCATGGCGCAACGGCGGCAGTGCGCTGAGCCGTGTCGCCTGCAGGCCGTAGCGCGAAGCCAGCCAGTCGGCCAGTGCGGCGATCTCGCCGTCGTATGCCGGCAGCGTCAGCAAGCCGCCCCAGAGCCCGCTGGCCGGGCGTTGCTCGAGCAGCACGCGATGCCGGCGGTCGCGCAGCACCAGCATCCGTTGCTGGCGTTCGGGGCGGGGACGGCGCGCGCGTGGCGACGGCAGTTCGGCGGTGCGACCGTCGCGGTGCGCGACGCAGGAAGCGCTCAGCGGACAACGCCCGCAGACGGGCTTCGCCCGTGTGCACACGGTCGCGCCGAGGTCCATCTGGGCCTGGATGTAACGGTCGACCGCGGTGTCCGGCAGCAGCGACTCGGCGAGCGACCAGAGCCCGGCGACGACGCGGCTGCCGCCGGGATCGCCAGCCACGCCGAAGTGCCGACACAGCACCCGCTTGACGTTGCCGTCGAGGATCGCCGCGCGTGCGCCAAAGGCGAACACCGCGATCGCTGCTGCAGTCGAGCGGCCGATGCCGGGCAGCGCGGCGATATCGTCCGGCGTGCGCGGAAAGTGGCCGGCGTGATCGCGCACCAGGATGCGTGCGCAGGCGTGCAGGTTGCGCGCGCGGGCGTAGTAGCCGAGTCCGCTCCACAGCGCCAGCACCTCTTCGGTTTGCGCGGCGGCGAGTTCGTCGATGGTCGGGAAGCGGGCGACGAAACGGCGGAAATACGGGATCACCGTGTCGACCTGGGTCTGCTGCAACATCACTTCGGACAGCCAGATGCGATATGGGTCGCGGCATGCCTGCCAGGGCAGGTCGTGGCGCCCGTTTCGGCGCTGCCAGCGGATCAGGGTCTGTGCGAATTCGGACATGCGGACGGCGGCGAGGTCGATCTGCGCGATTGTGCCCGCAATTGTCGACGGCGTGCGCCGCAGCGGGCGATAATGCCCGCATCGCAAGCGGCCCGGCACCGCCGGCCCTGGCGCCGACCGCGACCAAGGACCATGAGCCCTCACTCCCAGCATTTCACCCGCGAGCTGCGAAACGCGCTCGGCTGCTTCGCCACCGGAATCACTGTCGTCACCGCCCGCGACGAGCATGGCAGTCCGGTCGGACTGACCGTCAATTCGTTCAATTCGGTGTCGCTCGAGCCGCCGCTGATCGTATGGAGCCTGGGGCTGCAGACCCAGGTGCGGTCGGTCTTCGAACACTGCCGGTATTACGCCGTCAATGTGCTGGCGGAGGACCAGGTGCATATTTCCCATCGTTTCGCGTCACGCGATGCCGACAAGTTCGCGGGCCTCAACCTGACCGACGGCATCGAGGGCGTGCCCTTGCTCGACGGCTGCTGCGCACGCTTCGAATGTCGCAACAGCCTGCGCCATCCGGGCGGCGATCACCTGGTGTTCGTTTCCGAAGTGGTGCGCTTCGGCAGCAGCGACCGGCCGCCGTTGCTGTTCCATGCCGGCGCCTATCGCAAGCTTGCCCCGCGCGAGTGACCCTGCCGCGGTGGATCGAAGCCGGCAGCGGCGAGCGCGCCGTGGTGCTGCTGCACGGGGTGTCGACGCGGGCCGAGGCGTGGGCGCCGCTGTTGCCGGCATTGGCCGTGCCGGGGCGACGCGTCCTGGCCTGGGACCTGCCGGGCTATGACGGCGCCGACCGCCGACTGCAGGCCGGATTCGAACCCTGGTGCGAGGCCCTTGGGCGGATGCTGGACGCGGCCGACGTGGCTCGCTGCGTACTGGTCGGCCACAGCCTCGGCGGCATGATCGCACTCGACTTCGCGGCACGCCGGCCGCATCGTGTCGACGCGCTGGCGCTCGCCTGCACGACGTCCGGGTTCGGCGCCGTCGGCGGGCGCCGACAGCGCGAATACCTCGCGCGTCGGCTCGATCCGCTGGATGCCGGTCGGACCATGGCCGACATCGCCGCGCTGGAAATCCCGTCGATGATGCACCAGCCGGCCGACCCGACATTGGTCGCGCGCCTCGGTGATCTGATGGCGACCATACCGCCGGCGGCCTACGCGGCGGCGACCCGGGCGCTCACCGGCTTCGACCGCAGGGCCGTCATCGCCGAGCTGACGATGCCGGTATTGTGCATTGCCGGCCGTCACGACCGGATCGCGCCGCCGGAGGTGCTGGCTTTGATGGCGAGCCGTGCGCCACAGGGTCGCTCGGCGATGGTCGACCAGGCCGCTCACCTGGCACCGTTCGAGGCGCCTGGCCAATTCGCCGCGCTGCTCGATGCGTTCGTCGTGTCCGTCGGCGATACCAACCGGTGATGCCGCACAGGCGGCGCTAGCCCGCATTGCTCACAGTAGCGGCGCGACAGACCCGTTGTGCGCCAAATTGGATTGTTCGGGTTCTTGACGCTGGCTCGGCGGCGCGCAAGTCGTCAGCGGGGCATTGCAAGCCCGATTTCTGCGTCGTCAGCATGGGGCGAGGGAGAGTGATCGGCCGCTTTGTGATGCGCGGCTCGCACCTCCGCTTCGCTCCGCTGCATGACCGTCAGCGCAAGCAGCGAGCGGAGCGGATCAGGCGGGCCGCAGCCGGGCCGGGGCCAGACGCCATCCGTCGTGGAATGGTCAACCGCTCGCTCGACGGAGAGGCGATCGTCGAGAATCGCTACCGGCATATCGGCTTCGCCGGCGGCACGCCGAATCGCCTGGTGGATTCGGTGATTCGCAATGTCGATCGCAAGCGCATCGGCGAGATCGCCGGCGAGTGCGCGGAACTCGCCGGCCTGGACCGCGACGGCCGGCTCAAACCCGAGCAGATGCAGGGCGGCACCTTTACCGTGTAGAGCCTTGGCGGCATCGGCGGCATCGGCGGCATCGGCGGCATCGGCGGCATCGGCGGCATCGGCGGCATCGGCGGCATCGGCGGCACCGGCTTCAAGCCCATCACCAACGCCCCGGAGGTCGCCATCCTCGGCGTGACCCGAAGCCGCATGCAGCCGGTGTGGGACGGCGCCGCCTTCCAGCCGCGACAGATCCTGCCGCTGTGCCTGTCGTGGGATCACCGGGCGGTGGACGGGGCCGCGGCGGCGCGCTGCCTGGCCCATCTCGCCCGGCTGCTCGGCGAGCTCGGCAGGCTGCTGATCCAGACATCATGGCCGTCCGCGTCGTCATTGCGGCCATGATGTCTGGCGCATCGCGCCCGTCGTACCTGACCGTCCGCGGCGCGACCGCCCGGATGCAGACGCAGTACACTCGGCAGCCTGACGCATGGCGCCGAACGGGGGCTGCTTCGAATGTGGCACGACGTCCTGCAATGGTCACTGGCCATTCACGTACTGCTGATCGGTGGCGCGCTGCTGACGCTCGTGCTGATCGCCGGGATGCTGCGCCAGCAGCGCAGCCCGGCCGCGTCGGCCGCCTGGCTGCTGTTCATGCTGGTGGTGCCCTACATCGGGATTCCGCTCTACCTGATCTTCGGCACCCGCAAGCTGGCGGCGATCCACGCCCGCAAGGCGCGCCTGTTCGCGCCGCCGGGCAGCCCGGGCGGCGAGCGCGAGGATCCGACCCTGCGCTACCTGCAGAGCAGCGGGCTGCCACCGCCGGCCGGCGCCGACGGGGTCCGCTTCCATGCCGACGCCGAAGAAGCCTGGCACGCGCTCAAGGGCATGCTGGCCGGCGCGCGCGAATCGATCGACCTGTGCATCTTCATCCTCGCCGACGACGCGGTCGGCCGCGAGGTGCTCGCCATCCTCGCCGAGCGGGCCGCAGCCGGGGTCCGCGTGCGCCTGCTGCTCGACGGGGTCGGTTCCTTCCTGCTGCCGCGCCGCCGGTTGCGCGCCCTGCATCGTGCCGGCGGGCGGAGCGCGTGGTTCGTGCCGGTGCTCCACCGGCCGCTGCGTGGGCGCACCAACCTGCGCAACCACCGCAAGCTGGCCATCGTCGACGGGCGGCGGGCCTGGAGCGGCGGGCGCAACATCGGCGCCGACTACCTGCTGCCGGAGCACCGCAGCCGGTGGTTCGACCTGAGCTTCGACTTCGACGGCGCCGCGGTGGCGACCTACCGCCATCTGTTCGAGGCCGACTGGTCCTTCGCCAGCGGTGAGCCGGCGACAGCGGTGTCGCCGGCTTTGCCCGCCGGCGGCCCCGCCGGCGCGAGCATCCAGGCGATTCCGTCGGGGCCGGACATGGCCCAGGACGTGCTGCACGACCTGCTCGTGTCGCTGGTCGCGGACGCCCGCGAGCGCGTCGTCGTCGTCAGCCCCTACTTCGTGCCCGACGAGGTCCTGCAGACGATGCTGCGACTGGCCGCGCTGCGCGGTGTCGAGGTCGAGCTGATCCTGCCGCGGCGCTCCAACCACCGCCTCGCCGATCTGGCCCGCAGCCGCGGGCTGCGCCAGCTGGCGGCCGCCGGGGCGCGGGTCTGGATGCTGCCCGACGCGATGCTGCACGCCAAGGCGGTGCTGATCGACTGCCGCCTGGCGCTGGCCGGGTCGGCCAATCTGGATCTGCGCAGCCTGCTGTTGAACTTCGAGCTGATGACCTTGTTCCATAGCAGCGCCGAGGTCGGCCGGCTGTCGGAATGGGTCGATGGGCTGCGCCAGCGTTGCAGGCCGTGGCAGCCGCGGCCGGCCGGCGCGCTGCGCCAGACCCTGGAGGGGCTGGTCCTGCTGGCGGCTTTCCAGCTGTGATGCCGCCGGCCGCCCTGCCTCCCCACGACCGACAACACGCCCCGGAAAGAGCTCACCGATGAGCGCCATAAAGAACACCATTGCCATGGATTTCAGGACCGGCGTCGTCATCGCCCTGATCCTGTTCGCGACCGTCGTCTTGGCCAGGCTCGTCGGCCGCGCGATCGACCGCGCGATCGCGCGGTCGGAGCGGCGCGGCGAGGCCGATACCACCGGCCTCCGTTTCGTCCGGCGCTGCCTGCTGGCCTTGACCTACGGGCTCGGCAGCGGCTGGGCCCTGGTCCAGGTCCCCGAGTTGCGGATCATGGGCCACTCGGTGCTGGCCGGCGCCGGTGTGCTGACCATCGTTGCCGGCCTGGCCTCGCAGCAGGTGCTCGGCAACGTCGTCAGCGGCGTGCTGATCGTGATCTTCCGACCGTTCCGCCTCAACGACCGCATCTCGGTCAACGGCATGACCGGAGTCGTAGAGGACATCAACCTGCGCGACATCGTGCTGCGCGACCCGGAGAACAACCGCATCGTGATCCCCAATTCGATCATCACCAGCAACTCGGTGGTGAACTTCCAGCACACCGACAGCCGGGTCCGGCGGCGGATCGACGTCGGGATCGGCTACGACAGTGACCTCGACAAGGCCCTGGCGCTGCTGGTCGAGATCGTGCTCGCCCACCCGGCCCGCATCGACGGCCGCAGTCGCGCCGAGCTCGACCGGGGCGACGCAGAGGTGCCGGCCCGGGTGAGCGCGCTGGGCGAATCGGCGGTCGCGCTGAGTACCTGGTTCTGGGCCCGCAACGTCGCCGACGCCGCCGTGATCGAGGGCGAGCTGCTGCGCTCGATCAAGCTGCGCTTCGACCAGCAAGGCATCTCCATCCCGTATCCGCAACGCACGCTGTCGTTCGCGCCAGGGGCTGCCGGCGTGGTTCCAGCGGGCACCGCGCCGACCGCCGACTAGCCTGCATTGCTCACAGTAGCGGCGCGACAGACTCGTTGTGCGGCAGCTTGGGTTATTCGGGTTTTTGACGCCGGCTCGGCGGCGCGCAAGTCGTCATCGGGGCATTGCTGGCCCGATTTCTGCCTCGCCAGCGTGGGGCGAGGGAGAGTGATCGGCCCCTTTGAGATGCGCGGCTCGCACCTCCGCCTCGCACCGCGGCACGATCGTCAGAGCAAGCCGCGAGCGGAGCGGATCAGGCGGGCCGCAGCCGCGCCCGGGCCAGACGCCATTCGTCCGGGAATGGATGCGCGCTGCTCATGCTGATGTGGATACGGCGCACGCTGATGTTGACCAGGGCGCCGACCTTGAGCAGCTTCGGGCGCAGCCCTCGCAGGTCGCGTTGGCCAGATCGGTGCCCTGCTAGCCGACGCGGCGCAGGGTCTCGAGCATCAGCTAAGCCAACGAGGCGAACCTAAGGCGCAACTGGTTGGCGCGCAGCGTGGCCGTCGAAGTGCGGTCGGCGAACGGGTGCAACTGGCATTCCCTGATGCGGTTCTCCATCTCTCCGCGGGCGCAGTACAAGGTTTCGTAGAGCGCCTGGGGGGCCGGCGCTGCGCATCCAGGTTGGTCACGATGAAACGCGGATTGGCCTTTCCGGGCAATTGCTGGGCCTTGCCCACCACCCGGCGTGCGCGGCTCCAGCGCGCACGGGTCCGGTAGGTGAAATCGCGAAAGCGCCGGGCGGCTTGACCGGTGTGCTCGCACTCGGCCCGAGCGTCGGACAACTCGGCCTCGACCTGTTCGCTCAGGCGAGCGTTCTTGGCCAGTCCGAACAGGTCATCGACCCCGTTCGATTCGCACCAGTGCATCAACGCATCGCGCGCAAAGCCCGAGTATCACCGTAGCACGATGCGCACCTGCGGCCAGTGGCGCCTGATCACGCCGACGATGCGCTCGACGTCTTAGACGCTGCCGGCCGCCCCATCCACGTTGGCACACCGCAGCTGGGCAGCCAGCAGATGGCGCCCGCAGGTGATGTACAGCGGAAGGTAGCCGTACTCAGGGTAGTAGCCGTGAAAGAAGCGCCCTTCCTGCTGGCCGTGGAGCGGATCGTCGGTGGCGTCGGGATCAAGCACGATCTCGTCCGGCGCTTGCGTGTGGGCCTCGATGAAGCAATCGACGAACAGCGCCTCGAAGGCCTTCGGGTCGTGCGAGATCGTGTGGTGGCGCGTGGGCTTGCCGTCCCCGGCAGCATGCTCCAAGCGATTCAACGTCGATTTGCCCGTCAGCGCTTCGCACCCCTTGCGCCGGGCGACCCACTTGCCCGCCAAGGTGGCCAGCACCGGATCGCGGCGCAGCTGATCATGGTCATTGAGGTCTTCGTAACCGAGCGCGATGCGCACGACCCGCTGCAGCACGAGCGTCCGTACCGAGTGCTCGATCAGATCGGGGTTGCGCCCATCCTGAAAGCACGCCGCAATCCGCTCGGTCAGTTTCAGGCTCTGATCCACGTGGCACAGCAGCCGCCCGCACTGCCGGGCGACCGAGGGGTGGAGCGGGTGAAGGGAA